>CAYYBI010000616.1:0-12252 GCA_964469835.1 uncultured Rhodospirillaceae bacterium | reverse complement strand
GATCGACCCGAAGGCCGCCGGCACGAGGATCTTCAGGATATAGGCAACGCCTTTCAGCCCGTAATTGCGGCCGACCATGCGAAGCGTTTCGCTGACGCTCATGAAGCCGACATGGGTGCTGAGCGAAACCGCCCAGAGCACTGAATGAATGGTGACGAAGACGAGGCTCGGGATGCCGAGGCCGAACCACAGCATCGCCAGCGGCAACAGCGAGATCGCCGGCAGCGGCTGGAACATTGCCGTCATGGTGCTGAGAAAATCGCTGCCGATCCGCGTGGACACGGCAAGCATCAGAAACACAGCGGCGATCAGCAGGCCGGCGGCATAGCCAAGCAGCAGCACATAAAGGGAAATCCAGACCTTTTCGAACATCACGCCGTTGAGAAGCGTCTTCCAAAGGACATCGGCGCTGTCGATGAAGGATGGGAAAAGCAGCGGCTCGACACCACTGAACCATGTGTAGAACTGCCAAATGATGACCAGCCCCAGCAAGATCGACAGTTTGCGGACCGCATTGATGTTCGAGATGCGCTCCACGAGCGATAGTTCGCGTTCGACGTCGACATTCTCGGCAGCTCCAAGCGCGCCGGATTCGAATTCCGGCCGGATATAGATATCTATCGCTTTGTCGCTCATTTTACGTGCGCCGTTCTCATGCCTTCTGCATGCCCCATTTGCGGACCGTTCGGTCTTCGATATTCCGGAATATGCCGTTCTCGATCAGGATCCCCACGATGATCACGGTGAACAATCCGGCGAAAACATAGGGCGTTTGATTTTCCATCTGGTTGGCGAAGATGATCCAGCCGAGGCCGCCGGCGTTTGAATCCTCGTTGCCGAGCTGTCCCGACGTATCCATGACCTGGCCGCCGAAGACTAGTTCGGCGGCGATCAACGTCCGCCAGGCGAAGGCCCAGCCGATGCGCAGGCCGGTCAGAATGGCGGGAAAGGCGGCGGGAATCAGAATTTTGTAGATATAGGGCAGCCCTTTCAGGCCGTAATTCTGTCCGACCATGCGGAGCGTTTCGCTGACGCTCTGGAACCCGGCGTGGGTATTGAGGGCGACCGGCCAGATGATCGAATGCAAGAGCGTAAAGACGATCGCGCTGCTGCCGAGGCCGAACCAGATCATCGCCAGCGGCAGCAAGGCAATCGCGGGCAGGGGGTTCAGCATCGCCGTGAGCGTGGTCAGCAGATCGGCGCCGAACCGCGACCAAACGCCAAGCACGACCAGCCCGGCGGCAATCGCAATGCCGATCACATACCCGGTCAGCAGCAGGCTGAGCGAATTCCAAATATTGGTCAGCAATCCCTCTTCGACGAAGGCTTTGACGAGCGCCGCTGCGGTCGCGGAAAACGTCGGGAACATGAGTTCGTTTACGTTGCCGATCCGCGTGTAGAGCTCCCAGGAGACGACCAGCAATATGAGAACCGAGAACTTGCGCACCGGGTCCATATTGGAAACCCGTTCCCAAATGGACAGGCGGCGTTCGATATCGCCGACAACGGCTGTTTCAATGCCGGGATTTTCGAATTCCGGCCGTACAAACAGCGAAATCGCCTTGATTTCAGACATTGGGAAGCGTCTCGTCTTCGAGAACCCGGTCGGCGAAGATCATGTTGTGAATCTTGCTCTGCAGCGACGCAAATGCATCTTCACCGATTGTCGCGATGGATTGTTCATGCGCGTTGAGTTCCGCTTTTACCTGACCCGGATGCGGCGACATGATCAGGACGCGGCTGCCGACAATTACCGCCTCTTCGATGGAGTGGGTGACGAACAACACTGTGAATTTGGTGTCTTCCCAAAGTTGCAGCAATTCTTCCTGCATCTGGCGGCGGGTGAGCGCGTCGAGCGCCGCGAAGGGCTCGTCCATCAGCAGAATATCGGGCTCCATGGCCATGCCGCGGGCGATCGCCACCCGTTGCTTCATACCGCCCGACAGCATATGCGGGTAGGTGTTTTCGAAGCGGTCCAGCTTGACCTTGCCGATATATTCCATCGCGATCTCTTCGGCGTCCCGGGCGTTGTTGCATCGGCCGCCATTTGTCAGCGCGAAGGTGATGTTCTCCTTCACCGTTTTCCACGGCAGGAGCTGGTCGAATTCCTGAAACACCATCACGCGGTCCGGTCCCGGATCCCGGATGATATTTCCCTTTAGCCGCATTTCTCCTTCGACCGGCTGCAGATAGCCGGCAACCGCCTTCAGCAGCGTGGATTTACCACAGCCGGAAGGCCCGAGGATCACGAACCGGTCTGCCTCGAAAACTTGAAATCCGACGCGATAGGTCGCGGTAATCAGGTGTTCCTTGGTTTTGTACTGAATCGTAACGCCGTTCACGTCCAGGATTGGCGCGGATGGCGGCGAGGCGGCGGATTGTAGGTCCGCCGCCCCTGTCGTTGTGACTCCGGAAGCCATGTCTTGATCAGCTGCCGTTCATTTTGTGGTTGTTATCGAAGTAGTAGTCCTTCCAGGTTTTCGCCTGCGGAATATCGCCGATCTTATGCAGGAAGTTCGCGTACTTCATGGTGTGCTTCGGCAGCGCGCTGAATTCGATTTCCTTCTTGTTGGTCAGCAGCGCCTTGACGGTATTCGGGTCCATCTTGGACTTGGTGTATTTGATGAAGGTCTCAGCGGCCTTGACCGGATTTTTCTCGATCCATGCGAAGGCCTCGTCATAGGCATTGATGACCGCCTGGTAGGTCTTCGGATTATCCTTCTTGAAGCTGGCTCGGGCACTCATCACCAGGACGGAATGCTGGCCGCCCAGAATGTCATAAGACGTGATGACCGTGCGAGCCTTGCCGCTTTTCAGTTCCTGATAGGAATACGGCAGCGTCGCGAAGTGGCTCTTCACCGTCTGGCCGCCCGACATGATCGCCGCCAGCGCGATCGGATGCTTCATCGACACCACGAGGTGATCGAGCTTTTCGGCCTTACCCCATTTGCCCGCGGCAAACATTTGCAGCGTCACCGCCTGGATCGATACCTTGGCGGCCGGCGTGGCTATCTTGTGATCCTTGACCGTCAGGTAATCCTCGACGGTCTTAACCGCCGGATCATTGGTGTTCAGCTTCAAAGGCATGTCGGCCATCGAGAATGCGACTTTGAACTTGCCATTGGTCTTGCCCCACAGCTTGAGCGCGGGGCCGACGCCATGGGCGCCAAAGTCGAGCGTGTTGGCAAGCAGCGCCTTGTTGATGTTGGCGCCGCCGCTGATCTTGTACATTTTGATCTTCGGCACCTTGATGCCCATCTTCTTCGCGTGTTTTTGGATCAGTTTTTGGTCCATCACCACATGTAGCGGCACATAGAGCAGGCCGAACTGCTGAGCCATGTTGACCGTATCGGTCTCCGCCCGAACCGCAGTTGATCCGGCCACGACGATGGCGGTCAACGCGGTGGTCGCCAAAACGCTTTTGACGGTACAGCGCATTATTTTGTCTCCCTGTTTGTTTTACATCTTCGCCGTCTGTGCAGCGATTTCGCGACGGCGGGTCTGGTACCTCAATGCCCAAATACGGCGGGCCGAAGGTTCAGTCCGTCGTGATGGGGCTTGGGAACCCTTGGGACCGATTGTGTGCACGATTGTTCTCCAAGGCAAATGGAAAATTTTCACATTCCGCGCGCAAAATCAAGAATAGCGCAACGTTTGAAATGATGTCGCCCCGACCGGATTGAAGAACGGCCGGGCCTTGCGGTCCTGGGAACCGGGCACTGTGGGACAGCCTTTTCGCCCGCCGCATCGCTTGCTGACCGGCCCGGCTTGCTGCTATGTCAGAGGTGCCGGGACAAAATAAGAATTGGGAAATCGACGCCGTACGGCGCAGGGATGGGAATCTGTGGAAGACGCAAGCGGGGCGGCAGACGCGCTGACATTTGAAGTCTGGCGGGGCGGCGAAGACGGCCATTACGCCACGTACACGGTACCGCATCAGGAAAAGCAGACGGTTCTCGACGCGGTGACGTATATCCAGCGCCGCCTGGACCCGGGGCTTTCCTACCGATTTGCCTGCCGCATCGGCATGTGCGGTTCGTGTGCGATGATGGTCAATGGCGCGCCGCGATGGACATGCCGGACCAATGCCGCCCGGATCGCCAAGGACCGCAAGATTCGCCTGGCGCCGTTGCGCAATCTCCCGGTCATCAAAGATCTGGTGACCGATATGACGGTATTTTTCGAAAAGTGGCAGAAAGCGTCGGGGACATTCGTGCCGAGCGATCCCGGGGCCACCGAATTCGCGTCGGTGCCGCCGGAAAGCAAGGAACGCAAGGCGGCGAGCGCGGGCATCGAATGCATTGGCTGCGGTGTCTGCTACGCCGCCTGCGACGTGGTGAAATGGAATCCCGATTATCTCGGGCCGGCGCAGCTCAATCGGGCATGGACGCTGGTCAACGATGTGCGCGACGCGGACCGCAAGGGCCATCTGGCGGCGGTCGCGGTGGATGCGGGCTGTCACGCCTGCCATAGCCATCAGAACTGCACGACCTATTGCCCAAAGGGCCTCAACCCG
Organism: uncultured Rhodospirillaceae bacterium; assembly: GCA_964469835.1. Lineage (GTDB taxonomy): Bacteria > Pseudomonadota > Alphaproteobacteria > UBA8366 > UBA8366 > JAOTYV01. The sequence continues at coordinate 7,736 of CAYYBI010000616.1, read as the reverse complement.
ACGGAATCGATTGCCGGGCTGAAGCGCGCAACGATGAGCGCGGCGTTAAAGGGCGACCTATGACCGGCCGCATCGAACTCTGGCTGTATATTGCCCAGCGTGTGAGCGCGATGGTGCTTGCGCCGCTGGTTCTGCTGCATCTGGCGACGATTGTCTATGCCATCCGGGATGGCTTGTCGGCCTCGGAAATCCTGTCCCGCACGCAGGGCAGTGTGCTGTGGGCCAGTTTCTACGGATTGTTTGTTGTTGCCGCCGCGGTGCACGGCACGATCGGATTGCGCGTTATCCTGCGTGAAATGACGCTGTGGCGCGGTAAATCCTTGAACGTGGCGGCCATCGGCTTTTGCCTCGTCGTGTTGTTCCTTGGATTCAGAGCCGTCGAGGCGGTGACATGAGCGGACCGCTGGCGACCCGCAACCATCCAACGTACTGGGCATTCGTACTGCATCGCTTGTCCGGCCTCGGCCTGGCGATATTCGTGCCGGCGCATCTCTATGTTCTCTCGCTGGCGCTGGAGGGCGAAGCGGCGCTGGACGGCTTCTTGCGATGGACCGAGGTGCCGCTGGTAAAGGCTGCGGAGACACTTCTTGTCATTCTGCTGGCCGTGCATATGGCTGGCGGATTGCGCCTTCTCGCCTTGGAATTCCTGCCTTGGCGCGATTGGCAAAAAAGTTTGATTGCGATTGCGTTCGGGTTTGCCGTGGCCTGCGGCCTGCTGTTCCTGATGCGGGCAGTGTGATCGAAGAGTGAGGGTGCCATGACCGAGATCGACCAAATTCAGACCGATATTCTGATCCTGGGCAGCGGCGGCGCCGGGTTGTTCGCCGCGCTGCACGCGCACAACGCGAACCCGGATCTCTCGATCACGGTCGCGGTAAAGGGGCTGCTGGGCAAATGCGGCTGCACCCGCATGGTACAGGGCGGATACAACGTGGCACTGGCGGCCGAAGATTCGATCGAACGCCATTTTATGGACACGATTAACGGCGGGAAATGGCTCAATCACCAGGAAATTGCCTGGAAACTCGTGAACGTGGCGGTGGAGCGGATCCACGAACTCGAAAACGACATGGGCTGCTATTTTGACCGCAACGCGGACGGCACGATCCACCAGAAGGCCTTTGCCGGGCAGACCTTCGACCGGACGGTTCATAAAGGGAGCCTGACCGGGATCGAGATTATTAGCCGGTTGGCCGAACAGGTCTGGAGCCGCGGCATCAACCGGCTGGAGGAGCATCGCGCGGTTGCGCTGGTGCCGACCGCTGACGGAGCCCGGATCGCCGGTGTACTGATGATCGACATGCAGACCGGCAAATTCCGCTTCGTGCAGGCCAAGGCCGTGCTGCTGGGAACCGGCGGCGGTCCGACGATGTACAAGTTCCACACCCCGTCCGGCGATAAGTCCTGCGACGGGCTCGCCATGGGATTGCGGGCGGGCCTGCCGCTGATCGATATGGAGATGGTGCAATTCCACCCGACCGGTCTGGTCGCCGGCGAGGATACCCGGATTACCGGTACCATCATCGAAGAGGGGTTGCGCGGGGTTGGCGGCTACCTGCTGGATGGCGACGAGCAGCGTTTCATGCATGAATTCGATGAGCGGGGCGAACGGGCGACCCGGGACATCGTCAGCCGCGCCATGTACGAAATGATGCGCCAGGGGCGAACGGCACCGAATGGCGGACTGTATATCACGATGGCCCATCTCGACCCGAAAATGGTGGTGCAGCAGTTCAAAGGCATGGTCGATCGCTGCCGGGATGTCGGGTTCGACCTGGTGGGCGGGCTGGTCGAAGTGGTGCCGACCGCGCACTACATGATGGGCGGCATCAAATTCGATGAAAACTGCTTCACCGACTTGCCGGGCCTGTTCGTGGCGGGCGAGGATGCGGGCGGCGCCCATGGCGCTAATCGGCTGGGCGGCAACGGTGTGGCCAACTCGACGGTATTCGGCGGTGTCGCCGGCGACGTCATGGCGCCTTGGGTGACGCGCGAGGGCGCGCACGAGGCGCCGGACCAGGCGGTCATCGACGAAACGGTGGAGCGTTGCGTTCGCCCGTTAACGCATGGCGGCGGCAGCGTAACCGATATCCGGCTCAAGCTTTACGATTTGATGTGGGAGGATGTAGGCATCATCCGCACGGCGGAAAGCCTGAAACGCGGCCTGGCGGCATTGGACGACCTGGCCGGCGCGTTGTGGGAGACGGGGTTGCCCGATTCCGGACGCACCTTCAACCTGACCTGGCACGACTGGATGAACCTGGACAGCCAGATTGTCGTCAGCCGGGCGATCGCCGAAGCCGCGCTGCAACGGGAGGATTCCCGCGGTGCGCATTTCCGCGAAGACTTCCCGGAAACTGGCGCTTTGGAGAGTTCCGCCAACACGGTTGTCCGCATGCAGGACGGGGCTATCTCCATTGACAGTATTCCCGTGGCCTTTACCCGCATCCGGCCGGGCGAGAGCCTGCTTGCCGAAGATGCCGCTGATTAGTCCGATCGAAGGGAACCCTAACCGATGATCAACAAAGACCAAATTCTGGAGGCCGGCAAGGAGATCATGCGCCGCGCCGCCATCGAGATCCCGCGCGACTACAAGCATGGCATCGAAGGAATGTTGCAGGAGGAGACCGAGGAGTTGAGCCGGTTCGTCCTGATGTCGATGCTCGACAATTGGGAGGCCGCCGAACAGGACCGGCGCGCGATGTGTGCCGATACCGGCGTGCCGCGCTATTTCGTCAAGGCCGGCAACGAAGCGCAGGTCGAAGGTGGATTCGTGGCGCTGGAACATATGCTGCGCCTCGCCACGGCCGAGACGACCTACGAAATCCCGTTGCGCCCGAACCGGGTGCATCCGTTGAGCCGCCGCGACAATAACAACAATGTCGGCATCAATGCACCGGAGATCGAATTTTCCTTCGAACCCGATGCCGACTGGGTCGACATTACTTCGGTGCACAAGGGCGGGTTGTTCGGCAGCGACTATCGGATGCTGTTCCCGGGCGACGGCATCGATGGCATCAAGAAATTTTTCCTCGACGTGCTGTACGAATTTGGCCGCCGCGGGCTGGCGTGCCAGCCGGCGATCATGGGCGTCGGTCTCGGCGGCAGCAAGGACGTGGCGATGACGTTGGGCAAGCAGGCGGCGTGCCTGCGCGCGGTCGGGGACCGCAATCCCGACCCGGACGTCGCGGCGCTCGAGAACGAGCTCAAGGAAATGGGCAACAATATCGGCATGGGGCCGATGGGATTTGTCGGCAAATCCATGGTGGTCGATTGCCATGTCGAAGTCGGCTACACCCATACGGGCGGCATGCCGATGAGCGTCCACAGCTTCTGCCTGTCGTCCCGGCGCGCCACCGCGCGTCTGCATAAGGGCGGCAAGATAGAATATCGTACGGACCCACAGTGGTTCACTCCGTATTTGCGAAGGGACACGGTCGAATGGTCGGCGACGGAAATGGCGAAAGCGGCGGTCTGAGAAAAGTTCGCCTCAAGACACCGATTACGGATGAGGATTTGGCGGGCCTTCGGCTGGGCGACGTCGTGTATCTCGACGGTGTTGTCTATACAGGCCGTGAAGGCGTTTATCAGCGCGCGATTGGCGACGGTATTGCGCCGCCGGTCGATTTGCGCACGATTTCCAACGTGACCTTCCATTGCTCGCCCGCCGCCGCAGTCCATCCGGACGGCACTTTTGAAGTCGGTGCGGTGACGGCGACAGCAAGCTTCCGTTTTGCCAAGTGGTTGACCCAGTGGTTCGAGCTCTCGGGTGTGAAGATCATCATGGGCAAGGGCGGTATGTCGGAGGCGGATTACCGTAAATATTTTGTGCCCAACAAAGCGATCTATCTGACTACGGTCGGCTATGGCACCGGTGCCTTGCTTGGCCGCGGCATCAAGCGTGTCCGCGATGTTCTGTGGCTCGAAGAGCTGGGCATCGCCCAGGCCATTTGGATTCTGGAGGTCGAGAATTTCGGCCCGTTCCTGGTGGAAAGCGACCTTCAGGGGAACAGCCTGTTCGAGCGCGAAAACCGCAAGACCAACGCCAAGGTCAAGGAGGCGTTTCGCGGTCTCAAGGAACCTGCGCTGAAGCGCTACGGAGAGACCACCTCGCGCGAGGACGAGGTGGTCTGACCGGGAGGAGCACGCGTCGTGCGAAGACGCGCAGGGGAGGAAGCGTTGGCCGCTTCAGAGGCGGGCGTCTAGAAAGTTTTCGATATTGTGAATGCGCCGCGCGCGTCGCAGATTTCGGTGCCGCCGCGCTTGGTCACAATGTGGGCGCAACGCCAAATAAATAGACAAAAAATATGCTGCGCTACTATTGCTGAAATTTTGTGCAAAAACTTGACGGCCGAACGATGATCGACAGAAAGCGGCGGTTTCCCTGGCATCTTGGAAACCGCCGTAGAGTTGCGGGAGAGAAGGAGTCCGGATTTCGGCGCGGACCGAAAGCTCGATTTCGACGCCGTGCATCGGATAACTGCTGACCCTATTAAAGCCGCTAGGTATAAAAATATGGTTAACGGAAATAGAAAATGGCCGCGCGCCATTATCAACCGGTGGACGGATGATTGACGCCGCGGTGCGGCGCTTCTAGCTTCACGCAAACCGCAGCAAACGTAAGTATTGAACCGCGATGACTGATGCCTCGCCGCCGCTTCGAACGGTCCTGCCGTCGATCGACCGCCTTATGCGGTCGGCCGCGCTTGCATCGCATGCCGCGGAATTCGGGCGCGATCTCGTGGTCGAATGCGCCAGGGCGGAGATCGCGGATTTGCGGCGCCAATTGTCGGGCGGGGATGATGCCACGGCCGATGCAAGCGAGTCCGGGCTTGTGGCCCGTATCGTTGCACGGCTGCAGGTGACGACGCGTCTTTCATTGATGCCGGTTTTTAATCTCACGGGAACGGTGCTTCACACCAATCTGGGTCGGGCGGCACTGCCGAAACAAGCGCTCGACGCGGTCGTGGCGGTGTCGTCCGGCGCTTCCAACCTTGAATATGACCTGGAGCAGGGGCGACGGGGCGACCGCGACAGTCACCTCGAAGCGCTGCTGTGCCGGCTGACCGGCGCGGAGGCGGCGACGGTCGTGAACAATAACGCGGCGGCGGTCTTGCTGGTGTTGAACTCATTGGCGCTGCGCAAGGAAGTCCCCGTTTCGCGCGGCGAGCTGATCGAAATCGGCGGCGCCTTCCGCATGCCGGACATCATGGCCCGCGCGGGTTGCAAGCTGCACGAAGTCGGGACGACCAACCGGACGCATCTGCGCGATTTCGAAGCGGCGATCGGCTCCAAGACCGCATTGCTGATGACGGTGCATACCAGCAACTACGAAGTGCAAGGCTTTACCGCCGCGGTGCCGGAAGCGGATCTCGCCGCCTTGGCGCATCGCCACGACTTGCCCTTCGTGGTCGATCTTGGCAGCGGGACCCTGGTCGATTTGGCGAAATACGGGCTACCCCATGAACGTACGCCGGCGGAAGCGATCGCCGACGGCGCCGATATCGTCACTTTCAGCGGGGACAAACTACTCGGCGGACCGCAAGCGGGCATCATCGTGGGCCGCCGGGATCTGATCGGGAAACTCCGCCGGAATCCGCTGAAGCGCGCGTTGCGGCTCGACAAGATGACGATTGCCGCACTCTCGGCGGTGTTGCACTTGTATCTCGACCCGGACCGGTTGACGGAAAACCTGCCGACATTACGCGCGCTGGCGCGGCCGCTCGACGACATTGCGGCAATGGCGGAACGCCTCGCGCCGGTGATACAAGCGTCCCTCGCCGGTGTTGCGGAGGTGGCTTGTGAGCCGTGCCGCAGCCAAATCGGGAGCGGCGCCTTGCCGGTCGATCTGTTGCCGAGCATGGCGCTGGTCGTTCGTCCGTCTGCTGCCCGCGGCCGGGGCGCGTTTCTCAAGCGCGTCGCCGCGGCATTCCGCGCGCTGCCGCGGCCGGTTATCGGCAGGATCCAAAATGACTCTTTTCAGCTCGATTTGCGGTGCCTTGAGGACGAGCCCGCCTTTGTCGCCCAATTATCCGAGCTGACGGCGGCCCTGGAGCCGACCCGTTGATCATCGCGACGGCCGGTCATATCGATCATGGCAAGACCGTTCTGGTGGGCGCGCTCACGGGCGTCGATACAGATCGACTGCCCGAAGAAAAGCGCCGCGGCGTATCGATCGACCTGGGTTTCGCCTATGACACGCTGCCGGACGGGTCGCCCGTTGGCTTCGTCGACGTGCCCGGTCATGAACGGTTCGTCCGCAACATGCTGGCAGGCGTCACCGGGATAGATTTCGCGTTGCTGGTGGTGGCCGCCGATGACGGGCCGATGCCGCAAACCGAGGAACATCTTGCGATCCTCGATCTCTTGGGACTGCGCCGGGGCTGTATCGCACTGACGAAAATCGATCGCGTTGCGCCCGAGCGGATCGAGGAAGCCAAGGAAGAACTTGCCATCCTCCTCGATGGGACAAGCCTGGCCGACGCGCCGGTCTTTCCCGTGTCCGGATTGACCGGTGACGGCATTCCGGACCTGAAAGCGCATATCGAGGCCGCCGCCGCCGCGCATGCGGAAGACCGGGGCAAGGGCCAGTTCCGCCTGGCGATCGACCGGTGCTTCACGCTTCCCGGCGCCGGGCTGGTGGTGACCGGCACGGCGTTTTCGGGCGCGGTGGCGGCGGGGGACCGGCTGGTGCTGTCGCCGCGCGGCGTGCCGGTGCGGGTCCGGGCGATCCACGCACAGAACCGGGAATCGGAAACCGGCCACGCGGGCGAGCGCTGCGCCCTGAACATCACCGGCAGCGACCTCTCCCGCGATGTCGTGCACCGCGGCGATTGGGTGCTGGCCGCGCCGGCACACGCACCGACCGACCGGATCGACGCCCGCGTGCGTTTGCTCGGGTCGGAAAAGCGCCCCTTGCGCCATTGGACGCCGGTTCACCTCCATCTTGGCGCGTCCGACATAAACGCCCGGGTCGCGGTGCTCGATGGCGCCAGTATTCCGCCGGGCGGTGACGGCCGGGTCCAATTGGTGCTCGACCGGCAAACCGGCGCGGTGCATGGCGACAAACTGATCCTTCGCGATCAATCGGCGCAGCGGACGATCGGCGGCGGCGTCGTCATCGATCCTTTCTCGCCGCGCCGCGGCTGGCGGCGGCCGGACCGTCTCGCCTTCCTCGACGCGATGGAAAGGGACACGCCGGCGGCGCGGCTTGCCGCGTTGCTGGAGCAATCGCCGACCGGTGTCGATCTGACGCGGCTGTCGCGCGCGTGCAACTGGACGGCCGAGGAAGCGGAAGTCTTGTGGCGGCAGGCCGACATGGTGCGTCTCGGCAAACCCGATGCGCCGATCGGGTTGTCGCCCGACCATTGGCGGCATCTCGTTGAGGCGACCCATGAGGCGCTGCGGCTCTGGCATGACCGCTGGCCGGACCAGCCCGGACCCGGCGAGGAAAGGCTGCGGCTTAGCTTGAAGCTGCGGTATCCGGTCGACCTGTTTGCCGCCGCGGTGCTCGATCTGATCCGCCAGAACCGGTTTGCCCGTGACGGCTCCACGCTTTGCCTGCCGAGCCATCGGCCCGCGCTGGCGCCCGAGGATGCGGGGTTGTGGGAACGCCTTCAGCCGTTGCTTGAGGCGGACGATTTGCGGCCGCCGAGGGTGCGCGAACTCGCCGAGGAGCTCGATATCGACCTTCGGAAGCTGGAGGCGATGCTCGCCCGGTCGGTGCGCATGGGGCT
>CAYYBI010000615.1:0-4112 GCA_964469835.1 uncultured Rhodospirillaceae bacterium | reverse complement strand
GAGCCGATCCTGTATCGCGGCGTCGAGGCGATTCAACGCAGATTCAAGGCGTTGCTGTGCTTGCTGGAGGCGCGACGTCGTTTCCATCCGATATAAACATGAAAATCAAGAGCTTGTATTCCAAGCTCAACATAGGACACGGTTAACCGAGGTTCCACTACAAATTCACGCAAGCCGGTTGCAAAAATCGCCGGTGATCCGATATCGCACCAGGGCACGCCACAGTGGCACAGCCGTGGCAAATGGTTCGGCCATTGACGGGCGCAACGCGGAGCGGCATGGTGCGCCGCGCATGGGGCGCGTTGCGCCGCGTTCGATCCGAATTACCGACCGACAATTGGGTTCCGCGTGATGAAAGCCGCAAATCTTTCGACAGCGCATGCCGTCGCTCACCGCGACATGGCCAATGCGATCCGCTTCCTTTCAATCGATGCCGTGCAAAAGGCGAATTCCGGCCACCCCGGCATGCCGATGGGAATGGCCGACATCGCCACGGTGCTCTTCACACGATTCATGAGCTTCGATCCGACCGAGCCCGATTGGCCCGACCGCGACCGTTTCGTTCTGTCGAACGGCCACGGATCGATGTTGCTGTATTCCCTGCTCTACCTCACCGGCTATCCCGGAATGGATATCGAACAAATTAAGAATTTCCGGCAATTGGGGAGTGCGACCGCGGGACACCCGGAATATGGGCATGCGGCGGGCATCGAAACGACCACCGGACCGCTTGGCCAGGGAATCGCCAATGCGGTCGGGATGGCGCTCGCTGAACGGATGTTGGCCGCCCAATTCGGCGACTCGACGGTTGACCACTACACCTATGTATTTGCCGGCGACGGTTGCCTGATGGAAGGCATCAGCCACGAAGCCATTTCATTGGCAGGCCACCTGCGGCTTGGCAAACTGATCGTCCTGTTCGACGACAATAAGATATCCATCGACGGCTCAACGGACCTGACCGTGAGTGACGACCAGGCGGCGCGATTCGCGGCGGCGGGCTGGCACGTTCAAGCAATCGACGGCCACGACCCGGACGAAATTGCCAACGCGATCGCCGCCGCCCGGCAGTCGGACGCTCCGTCGATGATCGCGTGCCGCACCGTTATCGGGTACGGCGCACCGAACAAACAAGGGTCGGAAGCGACGCATGGCGCGGCGCTTGGCGACGATGAAATCGCCGCCACCCGCAAGGCGCTTTCCTGGCCTCATCCGCCATTCGAAATTCCGCAGGACATTCTCGACGCATGGCGCGCCGCCGGTGCCCGCGGCAAGGACGCGCGCACAAAATGGCAAGACCGGCTGCAGTCCACAGACGCCGCCACGCAGCACGAATTCCACCGGCGTATCGCCGGAGAACTACCGAATGACTGGTTGGACGCTGTGGCTGCCCTGAAACGGCAATTTTCCGATGAGCAACCGAAAATCGCCACCCGGCAGGCATCCAAGATAACGTTGGATACCTTGGCGGCCGCCATTCCCGAGCTGGTCGGCGGCTCCGCGGATTTGACGGGGTCCAACCTTACCTTGGCGAACGGCATGACGCCGGTGAGCGCCGGGGACTACGGCGGGCGCTACCTTTATTTCGGTGTTCGCGAACATGCCATGGCTGCCATGTTGAACGGCCTCGCCTTGCACGGAGGGTTTATTCCCTACGGCGCGACGTTCCTGATCTTTACCGACTATTGCCGGCCGGCGATCCGCCTCTCCGCGCTGATGCGCCAGCGGGTGATTTACGTCATGACCCATGACTCGATCGGCCTCGGCGAAGACGGGCCGACCCATCAGCCGGTCGAACATCTCGCCAGCCTCCGGGCAATTCCCAATCTCAACGTGTTTCGCCCCTGCGACGCGATTGAAACCGCCGAATGCTGGGAAGCGGCGCTGCTGGCCGAGTCGACCCCGTCGGTGATCGCGCTGTCGCGCCAGGGCCTACCCAGCGTGCGGACCGACCAGGGCGGGGAAAATCTGTGCGCCCGTGGCGCATACGTTCTGGCCAATGCGGATGGCGACCGTCAGGTCACCTTGATCGCCACCGGGTCGGAAGTGATCCTGGCGCTGGCGGCGCGCGATACTCTCGAAGCGGACGGTATTCGCACCGCGGTGGTTTCGGCGCCCAGCCTCGAATTGTTCGACGCGCAGGACGAGGCCTATCGCACCGGCGTACTCGGGCCCGACACGGTCAAGGTCGCCATCGAAGCGGCCGTCACCATGGGCTGGGACCGGTATGTCGGCCCGTCCGGCGCCGTGATCGGCATGCAAAGCTTTGGCGCCTCGGCCCCGGCGGAACAGCTATTCGAGCATTTCGGCATTACCGCGGACGCAATCGTGGATGCAGTCAGGATGCGACTCTGATCGCGCCGAGACGTCGGGATTTCCGGGAACTTTCAGGCTCGTCCTTGCGATCGCTTGAACCGCGTCCAGTTTGAGTCTAAAGACGGAACCTCATTGGTAAATCTTAACAGATGCCTGGGGAGAGCACGATGGCTGTTCGGGTAGCGATCAACGGATTTGGCCGAATTGGTCGCCTAATTGTGCGGGCCGCATTCGAATCGGGTCGCAAAGACATTGAATTCGTCGGTATCAACGATCTGGGCTCGGTCCAGGCGAATGCCCACTTGGTAAAGTACGACACGGTCCATGGCCGGCTCGATGCGGACATCAAGACCGGCGACGACTGGATGAACCTTGGCAACGGCACGATCAAGGTAACGGCCGAGCGCGACCCCGCGAAACTTCCCTGGAAGGAATTGGGTGTCGACGTGGCGCTGGAATGCACCGGGATCTTCACCGACCGGGAAAAGGCCGCCCTTCACCTCGAAGCCGGCGCCAAGCGCGTGCTTGTTTCCGCGCCCTCGACCGGTGCGGACATGACCGTGGTCTACGGCGTCAACCACGACCAGTTGACGGCGGACCACAAAGTCATCTCAAACGCGTCCTGCACAACGAACTGCCTGGCGCCGGTCGCCTATGTGCTCAATCAGGCAATCGGCATCGATCGCGGCTTCATGACAACCATCCACGCCTTCACCGGCGATCAATCCACCGTCGACACGCTGCACAGCGACCTGCGCCGCGCGCGCGCGGCTTCGGTATCGATGATACCGACCTCGACCGGCGCGGCGAAAGCGGTCGGGTTGGTCCTGCCGGAATTGAACGGCAAGCTGGACGGCACATCGGTCCGTGTGCCGACGCCGAACGTCTCGATGATCGACCTCAAATTCGACGCGTCCCGGGCGACCGACGCGGAAGAGGTCAACGGCGCGATTCGCCAAGCGTCCGCCGGCGCCCTGAAGGGTGTCCTGGATACAAACGACGAACCGCTGGTATCGATCGACTTCAACCACAATCCCGCGAGTTCGGTGTTCGATCTGACCCAGACTCAGGTAGTCGACGACCGGCTCGTTCGGGTGTTGTCTTGGTATGATAATGAGTGGGGTTTCTCGAATCGGATGTCCGACACGGCGGTTGTCGTCGGATCGCTGGGCTGACGACGCCCCCCAACGCAATCACCATTCACAATCTGCGGCAAGCGCGCGCAGCGCTTGCCGCCGCCGCCGCGACACAACGGCCGGTGACGGTGCTCAGCGCTCCGGTGGCCTCGGCCGCCGCGGGTCCTGCCTGGTTCACCGCTGTGGTCGAGCAGGCCAGTATCTCGTACCCCGACGCCCAATTCAGAGCCGTGCTTGATTGCGGCGCCTTACCGGGCGGCGCTCTGGCAGCGCTGCGTCATGGCCTGAAGGCAATCCGGTATGACGGACCCCAATGGCGGAAAATTCAGGACATTGCGGCCCAATCGGGCGCGATCGTTTTGAAGAGGCGCCCGCAGTCACTCGATCTCATGACGCTGTCCGGTGACGACGATGCGATCATCGACGCATGCCGCGAATGGTTGTCCGCCGAATAATCCGGCTCTCTAGAGAAGGAATAATCCCTTCAGCCCGAGATAGGCGCCGACGCAAAATGCGATTGCCGAGACGATCATCACGCGAAACGCCAGCAATTTCATCACCGCGGCCCGCTTCATGATCTGCATGACGGCGTCGGAAGGATGCTCGGCACTATCGCCGGCTTGTCCGCTGTCATCCCCCTGGGTTCGGCCGAGCGCGATG
>CAYYBI010000614.1:0-5345 GCA_964469835.1 uncultured Rhodospirillaceae bacterium | reverse complement strand
TGTCGATATCGAAATTGCGGTGCGCATGCTTCATGGTCGATACCGTATGTCCCTGGCCGGTAAGCGCCGGCAGGAGCCGTGTCACGAGCGTTGTCTTGCCGCTGCCGCTCCAGCCTGCGAGCCCGAATATTCTCATGTCCGTAGTGTGTTTCGCCGCCGCCGCGCCGTCTAGCCTAAATTCCTGCGGTGCTGGTTGGTTTTCCGTTGTCCGGCTTTGCCGGCGCGGTGGAACCGCCGGCGGGTGGCGCGTCGTCGGTTAGGTGGTGGATCCCAGCCTGGAGATAATCGTAGCCGGTTATGAGGGTCAGCACCGCCGCCAGCCACACGCCGACCTCGCCGATCAGAACACTCGGGATCCAGTCCGGGCTCGCGTCATGGACGATCAGAAAGCCCAACGCAAACATCTGGATCGTCGTCTTCCATTTGGCGAGTTTGCTGACCGGAACGCCGACCGCCAACGTGGCTAAATGTTCGCGCAATCCGGAGACCAGGATTTCGCGAATTAGGATGATCAGCGCCGGCAATACCACCAAGCCGCCAATGCGCCCCGTCGCGACCAGCATCAGGATGACCGCGGACACCAGCAGCTTGTCCGCGACAGGATCGAGAAAGCGTCCCAAGCGGGAAATCTGCCCCATCGAACGGGCGACATAGCCGTCGAAGAAATCGGTGATGCACGCCGCGGCATATAAGCCCAACGCGATCCAGCGCGGCATTTCGCCATCGACGAAAAACAGCGCGACGATCGGCGGGATTACGAGCATCCGCGAGAGCGTCAGGAGATTTGGGAGACTTGTCAGCATCGATCGTTCATCCGGTCGTCGGGCCGATCGCCATCGGTCGACGGGCTCAAAACGATTCTACCGATCTTCGTTGAAATAACCATAGATTTTCTTGGCGACGGTCGTGCTAATGCCGTCCACCGTTTCCAAATCCGTAAGGCCGGCGGCGGCTACCGCCTGAGCCGAGCCAAATTGACGCAGCAGCGCTTTTTTCCGTTTGCTGCCGATGCCCGGAATATTGTCGAGCGGCGATTTCGTGATGGATTTGCTACGCCGGGCACGGTGCGTGCCGATGGCGAAGCGGTGCGCCTCGTCCCGCAGCCGTTGCAGGAAATACAGGACCGGGTGGCGGTCAGGAAGCGAAAACTCCGGACGCCCGGTCTGGTGGAACTGTTCGCGGCCCGCATTGCGGTCGGGTCCCTTGGAAACCGCGAGGAGGGCCACGTCCTCGATCCCCAGATCCGCGAATACCTCGCGCACAGTGGAGAGTTGCCCCTTGCCGCCATCGATCACCACGAGGTCGGGCCAATTGCCGCTTTCGCGGTCCGGATCCTCGCGCAGCGCACGGGAAAACCGACGGGTTAGCACTTCGCGCATCATGGCATAGTCGTCGCCGCCCGGTCCCGCGGGTGGCGGCTCTCCGTCGAGGCCTCGAATATTGAATTTCCTATAAGCGTTTTTCATCAGCCCGTCCGGGCCGGCGACGATCATGCACCCCACCGCGTTGGCGCCCTGAATATGGCTGTTGTCATACACCTCGATGCGTTGCGGCGCGTTGTCCAATCGCAGCGTCTCGGCCAGATTTTCCAGCAAATTCCGGTGTGACGCGCTTTCCGCCATGCGCCGGCCGAGCGCTTCGCGGGCATTCGATTGCGCATGTTCGATCAGATTGCGCCGTGCCCCGCGTTGCGGCGTGATGACCTGCACCCGCCGCTCGGCGCGCACCGACAGTGCCTCGGCGATCAGCGCCGATTCGGCCGGTTTATGGCTCAGCAGGATCAGCCGGGGCGGGGTTATCCGGTCATAGAACTGTCCCGCAAAGGCGGCCAGGACTTCGGCCGGCTCGACCGCGCGGGTGTGGCTGGGAAAGAAGGCCCGGTTGCCGTAATTCCGCCCGTCACGAAAGAAAAACACCTGCACGCAGGTTTGTCCGCCTTCCTGGTGCAGTGCAATCACGTCGGCGTCGTCGATCCCCGGCACATTGATATCCTGGTGTGCGCGCACATGGCTGAGGGCGCGGATCCGGTCGCGCAACTCAGCCGCCCGTTCGAAGTCGAGTTCCTTGCTGGCGGCTTCCATCTCCGCGGCGAGCCGTTCCTGTATTTGATGGCTGCGGCCGGCCAGAAAATCATAGGCTTCGTCGACCAGGGCGCCATAGTCCGCATCGCCGATCCGCCCCACACAGGGTGCGCAACACCGCTTGATTTGATATTGCAGGCAGGGCCGCGTGCGGCTCGCGAAAATATTGTCGGAGCAATTGCGCAACAGGAAGGCGCGCTGCAGGGTGACGATCGTTTGGTTTACGGCGCCGGCGGAGGCAAAGGGACCGAAATAGCGTCCTTTCCGATCGCGCGCGCCGCGGTGCTTGATGACCTGCGGGTACGCGTGATCCATGGTGATCAAAACATAAGGAAAGGATTTGTCGTCGCGCAGCAGCACATTGTAGCGCGGCTTCAACTTCTTGATCATATTCGACTCGAGAAGCAATGCCTCCACCTCGGTATGGGTGGTCACAAACTCCATCGCGCGAGTCGCGGCGATCATCCGTTGCAGGCGCACGGGCAGCTTGCCCGGCGTGGCGTAATTCGTCACGCGCTTGCGCAGGTTGCGTGCTTTTCCGATGTAGAGCGCGTCGCCCTTATGTCCCAACATCCGGTAAACCCCGGGACTGCCGGGCAGCGTGGCGAGATGCGCGCGAATGACGGCGATGCCGGTGGCCAGACCGCCTTGGGCGGTGGTGTCTTCCGGCACGGCTACCAGTGGTCGATTGTTGCGCGCCTCCATGGCTTCTAATCTCGTTCCGGCGGTCAGTGAGGTCAATGTGTGTGCCGGGGAGTGTATAGCCCGAATCACGGTAAAACCCCACGCGTTTCAATGCGTCGCATGGGGCGCGTCCGCACGGATTTCCGCGTGCGACTCGGGGCATGGATTATCCCTAAAGGACCTGTGGATAAATCTGTTGAAAACCCGGCCAGTCCGATACGGCAATTAAGAAATCCGTATTTTTCAGCGGTTTTATCTCAAAAAACGGCTCTTACGCTAAACAATTGAAAAAGAGTGTTTAAATTTCCTATTGCTGAATTGTAACCAGCGGCAACGAGACAAAATGCCGCGTATTGCACCCATTGCGGGTACCAATTGCCCTCTGTGCACAACTACGCTTGATTCTCAAGCCCGGATTTCAGGTTTTTTGCGGCTTTGGACCAGAATATAGAATGATTGAAGTCGCGCGTCCGCTTACCCCTCGTGGACGCCGCCATCCGGCGGCTGCGCCCAACCCAGGTGTTGCCCGCCGTCCAGTGCAAGCATTTGGCCGGTCATCGAGTGGGCGCCGAGGATAAAGCGCACTGCGTCACAAATTTCTTCAGGCGTCGTGGCGCGTTGAAGCGGTATCGATTGCCATTGCCGGCGAAATTGTGCGTCCGTTTGCCGCACGCTCGGTAGGGTGGGACCGGGGCCAATTCCGTTGACGCGAATGCGCGGCGCCAGCGCGAGCGCCAAGGTCCGAGTCAGCGTCCAGAGGCCGGTCTTGCCGACCGTGTACGACAGGAAATTCGGCGTCAGGTTCCACACCCGTTGATCGAGCATGTTGATGATCGCGCCGTCGCATCCGTCCGGCAGGTTCGCCGCCAAGGCTTGGGACAGGACAAACGGCGCCCGAAGGTTGGTTTCCAGATGCAGATCCCAGCTCCGCCGGTTCGCCGTATCTATATCGTCGGGCTCGAAAACGGCGGCATTGTTGATCAGGCAGGTGATCGGTCCCGCGGCGGCCCTGGCCTCGGTAAACACGCGCTCGGTTTCGCTTTCCTTCGATAAGTCGCCCGGCACCGGGAACGCCGCGCCGCCGGTAGCGCGAATGGCCGCGACCACCTCCTCGGCATCCTTCTCCGCCTGGTGGAAATGCACGACGACGGTCCAGCCGTGCTCGGCGAGATCGAGCGCTATGGCGCGGCCAACCCGGCGCGCGGCCCCGGTAACCAGTGCTGTCTTGATGTCTGCCATGGCGGTCAAGATAGGGGGTGCGTCCGAACGGGATCAAGCATTAGCGTGTCCTTCAGTGCGCGGCTCCAGCCCGCTCCCCCTCCCGGCCACCCATTGCGATTATCCTGTGGGTGGCCGGGAGGGGGAGCGGGCCGGTGCGACTTCGCGTCAGCGAAACAATGCACTAGCCCTGCAGATGCTTGACATAATCCCAATTGATATCGATCCCGAACCCCGGTTCGTCCGACAGGTGGACCATGCCGTCGCGGTAGGTCGTGCCGCCCTGATACAGATTGTGTTGGATTGGATGCCGTTCATGGCTGCCGTGCGACTCCGCACCGAACGCCGCATCGCCGAAGGCGGAAACCAGATGGGCGTGGATGTGTGCCGCGGTGTGCGGGGCGATCATAACGTTCTTCTGGGCCGCGTGATGGGCGATGCGCAAGGATTCGGTGAAGCCCGCATGGCGCGTCGAATCGAACTGCACGAAACGGATGGATCCCGAATCGATGAAGTCCCGCACCGTATAGCGGTGCCATTCGCGTTCGCCATGGGCCAGGGGGATCGGCGACGCCGCGGCCAGTTGTACGAAGTCGGCCGGCTGGAGATACCAGTGCAGCGGTTCCTCGAGCCAGTAAATGTCGTAGGGCGCAACCGCCTCGGCGAAGCGGATGCAGTCCTGAACGCCATAGGGCGCGTTCATGTCGAGCATCAGCAACACGTTACTACCGATCGCTGCGCGGATCGCCTTGATCCGGGTCACCTCGTCGGCGATGGAGAGCGCGCCGGTCTTGAGCTTCACCGCCTTGAATCCGTTTGCCGCGAAACCGCCTAATTCGTCGGCGCAGGCTTCCAGCGGCGCGCCTTCCAGGTAGTAGCCGCCGGTCGCATAGGTGAAGACCGAGCTGCGCATGCCGCCGAGCAATTTGTAATTGGGCAGGCCGGCCGCCTTGCCCTTGATGTCCCACAACGCGATGTCGATGCCGCCGATCGCGGCCATGGCCTGTGGCCGCTGGCTGCGCGGCAGGGGCGCCGGCAGGCCGTCCCAGCCGCCTAATCCGCCCGGACGCGGCGAGGTGGTCGAAAACAATTTTTCCCAAACATCGACATGCGCCAGCGGGTCCATGCCTTTGACCACATCCGAAAATTTTGCCGCCAGGTCGCAGATCGTTTTCTGCGGCCCGCCCTGGACTTCGCCGTACCCGGTGATGCCTTCATCGGTACGGACCTCGAACAGGATCAGGCTGGCGTTGTCGCCGATCTCATGCGCCGTCCAGGTTGGCGGGTCGACCTTGACGGAGAGCGGATGTGTCAGGACTTCGGTAATTTTCACGGCGGCGTCTCCTGTCGGTGTGTTGCGTC
>CAYYBI010000613.1:0-3000 GCA_964469835.1 uncultured Rhodospirillaceae bacterium | reverse complement strand
CGGCCGCCCGCTGATGCAGCCGTTTCAGTCGGGCGCCCGGGTCGACATCGGCCTCGACATGATGGAGCAGCGCCGGCGCGTCATCAACGACGCCTTTCTCGTCACGCTGTTCCAGATCCTGGTCGATCAGCCGAGCATGACCGCGACCGAGGCGCTGATCCGGGCGCAGGAAAAGGGCGCGCTGCTAACGCCGGTGATGGGCCGTCAGCAGTCGGAGGCGCTTGGTCCGATGATCGTGCGTGAAATCGCCATCCTGCAGCGCCAGGGCCTGTTGCCACCGTTGCCCGACGCCCTGGTCGAGGCGGAAGGCGACTACCGCATCGAATACGACAGTCCCCTGTCGCGAGCGCAGAAATCGGAGCAGGTCGTTGGTATCGCCCGGACCTTCGAGGTGCTGGCCCCGCTCTCGGCGGCGCAGCCCGACATCTTCGACGTGTTCGACGGCGATTCGCTGGCCCAGCTCGCGGCCGAGGTGAACGGCGTGCCGCAAAAGGTGCTGAAGACACCGGACCAGATCGCCGAACGCCGGCAGAGCCGTGACACCGCGCGGCAGATGCAGGAAGTGCTGCAGGCCGCGCCGGCGGTGAACCAGGCGGCCGGTGCCTTCGAAAAAGTGGTGAACAGTGGCGCGTCTGCTCAGTCGGTATAGGAACCGGCGTTTGTCGGCGGCGTACCGTCACGTCTTTGACGGGCCGAATGCTGCGCCGGTATTGGCCGACCTGTCGGATTTCTGCCGTGCGCGGTCGGCGCCTTTCATGCCGGGCGACGCAGTGGCGACGGGCATCCTGATTGGCCGGCAGGAAGTGTTCCACCGTATCGCGCGCTATCTGCACCTGTCGGAACGCGAGGTCTGGGAACTGATGTCCAATCAGAGGGATGGGGAATGAGCGCTTTCGAGATTTTCAATTGATGGGACCACGTGCTTGCACGTTGCTCCTAAATCGACCGGCGCGCAGCGGTCGATCCTCCACGCTGAGAACCGGCTCCGCGCCGATCCGGGACATACTGTGTCCGCGGAGTGGTTCCCGGGCGCCCCGATATGTCGATCCCTGAAAAATCATCAACCGAGGAATGACGATGACAGACGAGCAACCATCCGGCCCGCCGGAAGGCGTGGAAGGTGCGGCCGATCCCGGTGTCGACTCCATGGCCGACCACGGGGCGGGTTCGACGCCAGCTCCTGTGGAAGCGGCGGCAACCGACGGTGCCGGCGTTACCGAGACGGCCTGGGTCGAAGGCTTGAACGGCGACAATGCCGCATTCGCCGCGGGTAAGGGATGGGATAGTCCGAATGCCGTGATCGACTCCTACCGCAATCTGGAAAGCCTGTTCGGCCATGACCGCGCGGGGCGCACGCTGGTCCTGCCGCAGGAGGAGGAAGACGCGGCGGCGTATGACGCGTTTTATGACCGGCTCGGCCGTCCGGACGCGCCCGACGATTACAGCTTCGAGGAGGCGCCCGATGCCGCGGTGGATGGCGCGTTGACCGAGTGGTTCCGCGACACGGCCTACGACGCAGGCCTGACCGAATGCCAGGCGTCCTCCCTGTTCGACGCCTGGAACCGGATGGCGTCGGCGCGGATCGATGCGGCGCAACAGGCCCATCGCACCGAACAGGAAGAGAGCGAGCAGACGCTGCGCGAAAAGTGGGGTGGCGCCTATGATCGCAAGATCGGCCACGCGCGCCGGGCGGCGCGCGCCTTTGGCGGCGAACATTTGGACGCGCTGGAATCGGCGATGGGGCTTGCGTCGGTGAGCGAGTTCCTCGCGCGCATCGGCGAGGCGATCGGCGAGGACGCCCTGCCCGTCGGCCGGGGCGGCGAAAAATTCGGGCTCTCGCCGGAAGACGCGCGCGCGAATTACGAACAGCGCAAGGGCGACGCGGAGTTCGTCGCCGCGTTGCAGGACACGGGCCATCCGGGTCACGCCGCGGCCAGGGCCGAGCGCGCGCGTTATATCGACGCGATCTGGCCGCAGCGCTGACGGAGCCGAGAGCGGCAGCCGCCGTGCCGCCGTGCTGGGTATGACTAGACCGACGCGCCACGTCACGCGCATGACGATCTGGGATGTCGGCCATATCGGTGACGACGAGCGCCGCAAGATCGTCGACAGCTACCCGGCCCATGAACGCGACGCGCGCGCCAAGGGGATCCCGCAACTCGGGTCCGGGCGGGTCTTCCCGCTGGCGGACGAGGCGGTGTCCGTTCCGGCTTTCGACCTGCCGGCCCACTGGCCGGTGATCGGCGGCATCGACTTCGGCTGGGATCATCCGACCGCGGCGGTGAAGCTCGCCTGGGACCGCGATGCGGATGTCGCCTATATCGCCCAGGCATACCGTGTCCGCGAGACGACGCCGGTGATCCATGCCGCCGCGCTGAAGTCGTGGGGCAGCGTGCCCTGGGCCTGGCCGCGCGACGGGCTCAACGACACGGCGGCCGGGGAAAACCTGGCCAAGCAGTACCGCGACCAGGGGCTGGAGATGCTGCCCGGGCCGGCCGGGTTCGAGGATGGCGGCACCAGCGTGGAAGCCGGTCTGATGGGCATGCTCGACCGGATGCGGACGGGCCGGCTCAAGGCCTTCGCCCACCTGGCCGACTGGTTCGACGAGTTCCGCCTCTACCACCGCAAGGACGGCCGCGTCGTCAAGCAATACGACGACCTGCTCTGCGCCACGCGCTACGCGCTGATGATGCTGCGCTTTGCCCGGCTGCCGGGGCGAATGCGCGCGCCGCGCCGCGCCCGTACCGCATGGCCCCGCCTGGACGGGTAGGTTGAGGTGCACAATTCTAGTATTGCCCGGCCGGCATTCGCCGCCGGCGCGGCAAATCCGGACAAGCCAGGGGAAATCCCGGGCTCCGGTTGACGGCGGGAACAGACCGCCGCCCAACAGGCGTTAACTGCAGGACAGGGTCCGACCGGCCGCGCTTTTGCGCGGCGTTAATCAGGCGCGGGCAACCCCTCCGGACACACCGTTAATCTTGCAACCGTTTGGAGGACACG
>CAYYBI010000612.1:0-25413 GCA_964469835.1 uncultured Rhodospirillaceae bacterium | reverse complement strand
GAAGCCGCCGACCGCCATGCCGGCTACTACTACCCAAAACCGGATTCGCGGGAAACCTATTCCGCCCGGGCAAGTCGATTGCCGGAGGCGTCGCGCCGCAGCCGTATCGCTTTCGTGACCCATGTCATGAACGAAATGATCCGGACGAATCCGTATCCACCGCAATACGCGATTTTCTCGAAGGGCGCCGAGGCGGAAAAAATGATCATCGTTGGTTTGTATGGCGACAGCTTCAACACCCGTTACCGGATGCGCGCCTTGCTTGCCATGCTGACCGCGGTTGCCCGGGTGACCCCGCTTTTCAAGGAAGAGCGGGTCGAGGACTATTTTACTTTTCTCGATCTGTGCAAGATGCTGGGCTTCAAGCAGCTTACCGTCAGCGACGGCCGGAAGTTCGCCCATCAGATTAAAATCGAATAACCCGTCGAGGCGCAGATGTCAGATCACGAGGCGGTCTTGTTCGCCAACGAAGCATTCTACACGGCCTTCAAATACCGCGATGTTGCCGCAATGGAGGATGCCTGGGCCACGGTCGTTCCGGTGACGTGTATCCATCCGGGATGGGACGCGCTGCATGGGCGGGAAGAAGTCATGGCGAGCTGGAGTTCTATTCTGAGCAGCGACAATGCTCCGGAAATTAACTGCTGGGCGCCGCGCGCGCATATTTACGGGCAGGCCGCGGTGGTTATTTGCTTCGAGGAGATCGCCGGCGACTACCTGATCGCGACCAATGTATTCGCCCGCGAGGGCGCTCGCTGGCGGATGGTTCATCACCATGCTGCTCCTACCGACGGAGAGCCGCCGGACGAAGCCGAGGCGGAGCCCAATCCGATCAACTGACCGGGCATCGACGGACGCGGGAGCCGGCCGCCGTGGCAAATTTGGAAAACGTTTTAGGCGTCGTCGGTGCGCGGGTCGAGCGCCGCGACGACCTGCGTCGTTTGCGAGGTTTGCGGCATGGCAACGAAGTCTCTTTGCCTGTCCTCGGGTACCGGTGCGCGCCGGGTCATGCGGTAGAGCACGAAGGTCGACAGGATGAAGTTGGCCGCCGCGGCCGTGGTGAACAGCCCGGACGGTCCGATCTGTCCCATCGCCAATGATGCGAAAATGGGGCCCGCGCTGGCCCCTCCGGCAAAGGCGAGCAGCAGGGACGCGTGCAGGGATACCGTCTGTTCGGGCCGGGCAAGGTCGTTGGCATGGGTCATTGCAATGGGATAGATCGTCGCGCTCAGGCCGCCGACCAGCGCGAACAGGCCGAGCAGGCTGACGAAGCCGGATTCCGCGCCGTAACTCATGGTGAGGCAGGCTGCCGCGGTCAGGAGGGCGACGCAAATCAGCACCGTCCGCCGGTCGAACCGGTCCGAACACCGGCCCAGCGGCACTTGAAGCAGCAGGCTGCCCAACAGAAATCCGGTCATCAGAATGGAGATTTGTGTGACCGGGAAACCGAGCCGCGCCGCGAAAACCGGTCCGAGACCGATCAGGGAGGAATTGGTGAAACCCGCGCAGATGGCGCCGGCGACGCCCACCGGCGACAACCGGTAGAGCGCGCGGAAGCTCAGGCGTTCACCGACCAGGCCCTCGGGCACTTTGATTCTCGTCAAGGCCATCGGGATCAGGCAGAGCGCGTAGAGCGCCGCGGTTAACATGAACAACCGGTCGCCCGCGGGGTCGCCCGCGATCAGGAGCAATTGCCCGGCGCCGAAACTGGCCTTGTTGATTACCATGTAGATCGCGAAGACCTTGCCCTTCATATCCCGCGGCGCAGAACCCGCGAGCCAGCTTTCGCCGACCATAAAGACTGCTGCAGCCGAAAATCCGAAAAGCAGGCGCAGCCCCATCCAGGCGACCGGATCGACGACGATCGGAAAACATAGGCTGCAAACCGCGAGCGTCGCGGCGAATCCGGCGAATACACGAATCTGACCGACCGCCTGAATGATCCGGTGGCAGGTGAAGCAGGCCAGCGCGAAGCCGATCGAGTGGCAGGCGACCACGGCACCGATCATCGCTGGCGCAAAATCCTCAAGTGTCATGCGAATCGCCGTGAGCGTCGCGAATAGGCCGTTTCCGACCAGCATGGCGCTCAAGCCGAGCAGTAATGCGCTAAGGGGAAATACCGCCCGGAGCATGGCGGACCTCATTTTTAAGGGGCTATCAAGCGTCGTCGTGTACACCCGCTGTCCGGGTGCGTCTATGCATTACTTCTGCATGGCCGCTATGTTGGCGGAGCGGGTCTCGGCGTGGTGCGGACGTGCTCTCAGCTCGGATATCGCGGCGTAAAGGATCGTTGTCGCGACGCTTGCGCTCGGGCATCATATGGGAGATATGGACGGCGTGGACGAATTCATTCTGCAGCCCGATCCCGCCGACCCGCGCCTTACGGAACGTGTGCGGGGCGTGGATCATGACGGCAATACGATAGAGACCTTGGTGGTGGTCGAACGGCCGCTGACGCTGTTCCTCAACAATCGCGAAATCGTCACGATGATGACGATTTGCGACTATCCGGACTACCTGGCGGTCGGCTATCTGATCAATCAGAACATGCTGGCGCCGGACGAAGAGATCGTCGGTATCGATTACGAGGAAGACATCGAGACGGTCGTCGTTCGCACCAAATCGCAAACCGATTTCGAATCAAAACTCCGCAAGAAAACGCTTACATCGGGATGCGCGCAGGGAACGGCTTTCGGCGATCTGATGGAACGGTTTGACGAGATCGATCTGCCGCAGGATGCGACGATCCGGACGTCCTGGCTTTATTCGCTCACGCGCAAGATCAATACCAGTCCGAGCCTCTACCTTGCCGCCGGCGCGATCCATGGCTGCGTATTGTGCGAGGAAGACCGGCCATTGCTCTACATGGAAGATGTGGGACGGCACAACGCGGTCGACAAGATCGCCGGATACATGCGGATCCACGGCCTCTCCGCGGTGGGCAAGAGCTTCTACACCACCGGCCGGCTGACGTCGGAAATGGTGATCAAGACGGTCCAGATGGGAATTCCCATATTGGCGTCGCGGTCGGGTTTTACGGCATGGGGGGTCGATCTCGCGCGTCGCGCCGGCTTGACCCTGATCGGTCGGGCGAAGGGCAAACGCTTTATCGTGCTGTCGGGTGAGCAACGCGTGGTGTATGACGCGGACCCGTCATGCGCGCCCCGCGAGGGACGGGCGAGCCGGCGCAAGGCGGGCATCGGCGGCGAGCGTGGCTGAGGAAGTGCCCATTGCCACACGGTCCACCGGTCCAGAGCCCGGTGCGAGATCGTCCGAGGAATCCCGGGAAATCCTCGATGCTATCGATATTGCAATGGAGGAACACGCCAACTGGCTGCGTAAATGGCATCGTGCGGTGGTTTGCGGATTACCGCCGGTACGCGATGTGGTTTCGAAACATGCGGAATATCTGGGCAAATTCGGCAGTTGGTTCGATTTGAACAGCGAACGCAGCCTGCTCGCACAGCCGGTCTTTCGCGATCTATGGTCGGCGCATGTCGAGATGCACGATTTGGGGCGGTTGCTGGCGCTTAAGTCGGTCGATGGAGAGTTGGTCCGGGCAACGGAATACGACGCCTTCATGGAGAAGGTGGACCGCTTCGGGTTGATTGCACGCCGCATTCGCGACGCCTTCCAGCGGGCGGTCTTCGATCTCGATCCGCTGACCGGGGTTCACAATCGCCGCAGCATGATGATCGAATTGCAGCGCGAACGCGAACGCGGACTGCGCACGTCTTCACCCGTTTGCATCGGTCTCAGCGATATCGATCATTTCAAGAAAGTAAACGACACCTACGGCCACGGCGTCGGGGATGTGGTGTTGTTGACGGCGGCCGGGCGGCTGATTGCCCATCTCCGGCCCTATGACAGTATCTATCGATATGGCGGCGAGGAATTCCTGCTGCTGTTGCCGGACGCGGACGCCGAGACGGCATTGAATATTGCAAATCGGCTGCGTCTCGCGTTGAGCGAGGCGCCGGTCAAGACGGGCAGCGGCGTTGCCCTGGACGTGACCGCATCCTTCGGCCTTTGCATGATCGATGCGGCCGACACCCTGGAAGAATCGATCGAACAGGCCGACAAGGCGCTGTATCGGGCGAAGCACGAAGGGCGCAACAGGGTCGTTCTCTGGGATGGCGAGGAGGCCGCCGAGGACGCTGCCGAAGATGCCGGTGACTGACGGCATCGCGGGCGTCGTCTTGGCGGGCGGTTTGGCGCGCCGCATGGGCGGCGGCGACAAGTGTTTGCGGCTGCTGGCCGGCCGGCCCCTGCTGGGCCATATCGTGGAACGGGTGCGCCCGCAGGTCGGCCCGCTTGCGATCAACGCCAATGGCGATCCGGATCGCTTCGCCGATTTTGCTCTACCGGTCGTGGCCGACAGTATCGATGGTTTCGCCGGGCCGTTGGCCGGTGTTCTGGCCGGGATGGAATGGGCGATTGCGGCCGCCTCCGATTGTCCCTGGCTGGCGAGCTTTCCCGGAGATTCGCCGTTTCTGCCGTGCGATCTGGTGGTGCGGCTGGCCGAGGCGATCGAGCGGGAAGGGGCGGATATGGCCTGCGCGGCGTCCAATGGCCGGGCCCATCCGGTGGCCGGTTTATGGCCGGTCCGGCTGGCCGGAGATTTACGCCGCGCAATGGTCGAAGAAGAGATCCGCAAGGTCGATGTTTGGACCGGGCGGTACCGGGTGGCGACGGTGAATTTTGCCGTCGACCCGATTGATCCGTTCTTCAATGCGAACCGGCCGGACGATCTATCCCTGGCGGAGCAGATGCTCGGCCGGCGCTAGGTCAACACTTCTGCTGCCCGGCTTTGCGGGCGCGGCGGCTGCGGAACGGGTGGCGAAGCCGTTCGCCGAACGCCCGGTCGCGGCAATCGCGGAAAACCGCCTCGTGGTGTGAAAGGCGGGTGTAGGGTACACCGATCAAATTTGTATAACTCTTTATCATTTTCCACTCCTGTCGTGAGTTGTCAGATATCGCGGTTGGGCGTATCCGGCGCCAAGGCGTCGTTGTCGGTCCGCTTGGCGGGTTTGCTCCAGAGACGACGCAAACCGTCGCGGATCGCATAGCTCTGCATTTGCCGTGCCCGCCGCATGCTTTCGCGAATTTCGAAGTCGGTCGGAATGCCGATCGGCGCATCTTGGTAGGGTCGCATCAATCTTCTCCAATGCCGTGCCTGTTTCTGCGGGACTAACGTCCGCGATTGCCTATAAGATAATTAATTCCAAAACAAAGCAGAATACTTTAAAATTCACATTATTTATGAAATTATGGAATAAGTGGCTCATGGATAAGCAGGGAGATATGGCGGTCTTTGCGGCGGCGGTTGATCATGGCGGGTTTTCGGCGGCCGCCCGGGCGCTGCGGCTGACGCCGTCGGCGGTGAGCAAGAAGATCGCCCGGCTGGAAGACCGTCTCGGCGCGCGTTTGCTGAACAGGACTACCCGGCAGATCAGCCTGACCGAGGAGGGCGACCGCTACTACGAACGGGCACGGCGGATCCTCTCCGACATCGAAGAGGCGGAGCTGGAGGTCGCCAGCCTTCAAGCGGCGCCGCGCGGCCATCTACGGGTCAATTCCGTGATCCATTTCGGCTTGCATCATCTGATGCCCCTAATTCCGGAATTTCTGGCGCGCTATCCGCAGGTCGAGGTGGAATTGACGCTGGAAGACCGCATCATCGACATCGTCGACGAGGGGGTGGATGTGGCGATCCGGGCCGGATTTCTGGAGGATTCGAGCCTGGTCGCCCGGCGTCTGGGCGGCAATTGGCGCGTCGTTGTTGCCGCGCCGGCCTATCTCGCGGCGCAAGGCGAGCCGGCGATCCCGGCCGATCTTGCGCATCACAATTGCCTGCGATACAGCCTCGCACCAGCGTTGAATCACTGGGAATTCGCGATGCCCGACGGGGGCACGCAAATGATCGAAGTTCAAGGGAATTTTGCCGCAAATACCGGCGAAGCGCTGCGCGAGGCGGCGATCGCCGGCGTCGGCATTGCACGGCTGACGACGTATTCAGTGGGCGAGGCGATTCAGGCCGGCGCTCTGGTGAATATTCTCATGGATCACACGCAGGATGGCGGCAGCGTCTACGCGATCTATCCGCATCGGCGTCATCTGTCGTCGAAAGTGCGGGTATTCGTGGACTATCTGGCCGAGCAGATCGGCCCGTCCGCACCCTGGGATGTATAGACTGTTCTAGCCAGTCTTCCGCATGCTGTCCCGGAACGTGCGGAAGGGATGCCGCATCCGCTCGACGAAGGCGCGGTCGCGGTTGTCGCGGAAGACGGCTTCGTGGTGCGACAGCCGCCGGTAGGTAACGGGAACCGAATTCTGCATGATTTGGCTTCCTTTCTGATCGGTACGCATGTATCGCCGGTCAGGTGAGGCTATTGCCCGCCTTGCGTGCGGTGTGTATTCCGGCCGAATAGCCGCTGGAAACTGCCGAGAATGGCAATGCTTTGCATCTTCCGGGCGCGGGCGATTGCGGTTCTGATTTCCTCGTCGCTCGGGATATTTACCGTATTCAATTGATTCGTATTCACTTTCTGTCTCCAGTTAGATGATTGCAAACGGCATCTCGTCGCCGCCGACACTCATTAAATGGAGTATCACAGGCGCAATAAAAGCCGTTTTAAACTCATATCAGCTATGCGTTAATGTAATGTGAAGGTAGGCAGGCATGTGAATTAGGTATGTGCATTGCCGCGGTACACCGCCCTTTGATAGAGGGCGCTATGTCCTAAATTCGTCTCGGGTAAGGGTCACATAGCGGCCATATTCCCGAAGTGCGGCAACCGCGCCGCCTTCGGAGACGACCCGCGAAAGGCCGTCCCGGTCCGTTGCTACGAAGCCGCTGAGGGCGTCGATACCCACGGCGAACAAGGCGGGCGATAGCGGCGTACTGGGACCGATCAGGACGGTGAAGCCGTTCTGTAAGAGTGGTAGAAGAGACGCCAACGATCCATTACCCAATGTTGACCCGGTAATGGCGATGTATTCCGCCTTGGGCAGCAGCCGCGGTCCTGCGTCCTCCGGATAGTCGCCGGGGCCGGGTTCGCGTTCGATGACGGCGGCCTTGGGTAATCGTTTTTCGAGTCCCGGAAACCGCCCGATGATGACCGTGCGTTCGCCGCGGTCTTCGATCAGGTCAAAGCCATTAATCGATACCCCGGCGAGGTCGTCGCGATTGCAGTGGGCATTGATTGCCGCCAGTGCGATCGCGCGTTCAAATACGTTTTCCGCCGGCCACATCGCCGCGAGGGCAGCAAGGGGTCGGCCGCCATAGTCTCCGGGCGATGGCAGGGCATGGCATCCGGCGGTGCCGCGTGATGGCGTGTGGGCGAGGCCAACCCCGTGCGGTCCTTCGACCAGCGTCCAGTTGAGACCGACGATCACCCGCCCGGCGTCGCCGGCAATAGAGTCGGACAACGCGGCAAACAGAGTGGCTTCACTCGCCGGAAGCCGGTCGTGGGCTGGTGGGGTCACGTCGCCTCGGCGGGTTCCACCGGCGCAACGCGGGCGGCGCAGAATTTGAATTCCGGGATTTTTCCGTAGGGGTCAAGCTGAGGATTGGTCAGCAGGTTTGCCGCCGCCTCGGCAAAGCAGAAGGGGATGAACACCATGCCTTCCGCCACCTCGCGGTCCGCGCGCGTCTTGATGGATATCGCACCGCGCCGGGTCACGACGGTCACCGGCTCTCCGGCCGCGACGCCGAGGCGCGCCAATTCGCCGGGATGCAGCAGGGCGACGGCTTCCGGTTCGATCCGGTCGAGGATCCCGGCGCGCCGCGTGATCGCGCCGGTGTGCCAGTGCTCTAGCATGCGCCCGGTGGTGAGGATCAAGGGATAGTCGTCATCGGGTATCTCGTCCGGCGCCACCAGATCGGCGGGTACAAACCGGCCGCGCCCGGTCGCGGTCGGGTAGCCCTCGGCAAACATAATTTCGCGGCCCGGCTGGTCTTCGTCGTCACAGGGATAGGTGACGCTGTCCTCCCGTTCGAGTCGGTCCCAGCTGATGCCCTTGATCGACGGCATAACGGACCGCATTTCCGCGAAGACTTCCTTCGGATGGGTATAGTTCCAGTCGAGTCCGATGCGCTTGGCGAGATCTTGAATGATCTGCCAATCCTGCCGGGCGGCGCCGGGCGGATCCAGCACTTGCCGGGCCAGCTGGACTTGCCGATTGGTGTTCGTGAACGTGCCGGTTTTCTCGGGAAAAGCGGTCGCCGGCAGGATCACGTCCGCGTGCCAGGCAGTTTCAGTGAGGAAGATTTCCTGCACGACGAGATGATCCAGCGCCGCCAACGCCTCGCGCGCGTGCCTTGTGTCCGGGTCGGACATCGCCGGGTTTTCGCCCATGATGTACATGCCGCGCAGGTCGCCTGCCAGAATCGCCCGCATGACCTCGACCACGGTGAGGCCGGGTGTCGGGTCCAGCGCCGCGCCCCAAAATGTCTCGAAGTGATCCTGAATATCGGCATTGTCGACCGCCTGGTAGTCCGGATACACCATCGGGATGAGACCGACGTCGGACGCGCCCTGGACGTTGTTCTGGCCGCGCAGCGGATGCAGCCCGGTGCCGGGCCGCCCGACATGGCCGGTCAGCATGGCGAGCGCGATCAGGCAGCGGGCATTGTCGGTGCCGTGAACATGTTGCGAGATGCCCATGCCCCAGAAGATGATCGAGCGTTCGGCCGTCGCATAGGCGCGCGCCACGGTGCGAATGGTCTCCGCGTCGATCCCGCAATGTTCCGCCATCGCTTCGGGCGCAAAACCGGCCACGCGTTCGCGCAGCGTATCGAAACCTTCCGTATAGCCGTCGATGTATTGCGTGTCGGTGAGCTCTTCCTCGATGATCGTATGCAGCATCGCGTTGAGCAGCGCCACATCCGTTCCGGGCTTGAATTGCAGGTTGTGCGTTGCGTGGCGGGACAGGTCCTGGCGCCGGGGGTCGGCGACGATGAGGGTGGCGCCGCGTTTCGCCGCGTTTTTGAGAAAGGTTGCGGCCACCGGATGGTTCTGCGTGGGACGCGCGCCGATCACCAGAATGCAATCCGCGTCGGCCGCCGCGGTGAACGGGGCGGTGACCGCGCCGGATCCGATGCCTTCCAGCAGCGCTACGACCGAGCTGGCGTGGCACAGCCGGGTGCAATGGTCCACGTTGTTGGTGCCGAACCCGGTGCGGACCAGTTTTTGGAAGAGATAGGCTTCCTCGTTCGATCCCTTGGCGGAGCCGAAGCCGGCGAGTGCCGAAGATCCGTGGTTGTCGCGCACCCGCTTCAAACCTGCCGCGGCGATGTCGAGCGCCTCGTCCCAACTCGCCTCGCGAAAATGGCTGAATGGGTCCGCCGGATCAACTTGGTCGTCCCAGCGTTTCGGCACGTCGGCCTTGCGGATCAGCGGCCGTGTCAGGCGGTGTCGGTGATGGACATAGTCAAAACCGAAGCGGCCCTTCACGCAGAGCCGGCTCTGGTTGGCCGGGCCGTCTCGACCGTCGACCGAGACGATTTGATCGTCCTTGACGTTGAAGGTGACCTGACAGCCGACCCCGCAATAGGGACACAGGCTTTCCACCTGTCGGTCGGCAGGACCAAGATGGCGTTGTTCGGAATCCAAAACGGCGGCCGGCATCAAGGCCCCGGTCGGGCAGGCCTGTACGCATTCGCCGCAGGCGACGCAGGTGGACGCGCCCATCGGGTCGCCCATGTCGAAGACGATGGATGCGTGCGCGCCGCGTCCCGCCATGCCGATTACGTCGTTCACCTGAACCTCGCGGCAGGCGCGGACACAGAGATTGCAATGGATACAGGCGTCGAGATTGACCGCCATCGCCGGGTGGCTGGTGTCCGGTACAGGCGCGGGGCGCGACGGAAGGCGGCTGTCTTCGATGCCGAGCGTATCGGCCCACCGCCAGAACTCGGAGTCCGGATCATGCGCGTCCGCGCGCGCCGGCTGATCCGTGATAAGCAGCTCCATGACCATGCGCCGCGCTTCGGATGCGCGGTCGCTGGCGGTTCGCACGGTCATACCGTCGGCCGGTTTGCGGATACATGAGGCGGCAAGCACGCGTTCACCGTCGATCTCCACCATACAGGCGCGGCAATTGCCATCGGCCCGATACCCCGGCTTGGGGCTGTAGCAAAGATGCGGGATTTCGACGCCCAATCGATGCGCGACCTGCCAGATGGTTTCGCCCGGATCGGCGGTGACCGTCGCGCCGTCGAGCGTAAATCGGATGGGTTTCTCGGATGTGGTCATTGCTTACAGTGCTTCCGGAAAGTAGCGGAACAGCGACAGCATGGGATTGGCCGCGGCCTGCCCGAGACCGCAAATCGACGCATCCGCCATGGTTCGGCTCAATTCTTCCAGCAGCGGCTTGTCCCAGTCAGGGCGGCTCATCAGGGCGGCCGATTTTTCCGTGCCGACCCGGCAGGGCGTACACTGACCGCAACTTTCGTCTTCGAAGAAGCGCATCAGGTTAAGCGCCGCCGCCTTCAGGTCGTCCTGATCCGATAAGACGATCACCGCCGCGGAGCCGATGAAGCAGCCGTGCTGTTCCAGGGTGCCGAAATCAAGCGGTATATCCGCCATTTGGGCCGGCAGGATCCCGCCCGATGCGCCGCCCGGTAGGTACGCTTTGAGTTGGTGGCCCTTCGCCATGCCGCCGCAATACTCGTCAATCAATTCGCGGGCGGTGATGCCCGCAGGCGCGCATTTGACGCCCGGTAATTTGACCCGGCCCGAGACCGAGAAGCTCCGCAGCCCCTTGCAGCCGTTGCGGCCTTGTGCGGCGAACCAGTCGGCGCCTTTCTCCGCGATCTCGCGTATCCAGTAAACGGTTTCCACGTTGTGGATCAGTGTCGGCTTGCCGAACAGGCCGACCTGACTGGGAAAAGGCGGTTTATGACGCGGCAGTCCCCGCTTGCCCTCTATGCTCTCGAGCATGGCCGATTCCTCGCCGCAGATATAGGCGCCGGCGCCGCGCCGCAGGTGGATGGGAATGCCGGCGTTGAGGCCCGCGGACTCGACCGCCGCGATTTCGCGTTCCAAAATGCGCCGGATATCCGGATATTCATCGCGTAAATAGACATAGATTTCATCGGCATCGACAGACCAAGCCGCGATCAGCATGCCTTCGAGGAAGCGATGCGGGTCGCGGATAAGATAGTAATGATCCTTGAATGTGCCGGGTTCGCCCT
The DNA here is from genome assembly GCA_964469835.1 of uncultured Rhodospirillaceae bacterium. Classification (GTDB taxonomy): domain Bacteria; phylum Pseudomonadota; class Alphaproteobacteria; order UBA8366; family UBA8366; genus JAOTYV01. Next base: position 14,213 of record CAYYBI010000612.1, on the reverse strand, counting down.
CATCCGCATTAATCGCCATCAATCGGGGACCTTGCTCTGCGCGCACCGCCTGCCATTTTCGGCCAACCGGGAATCCCGCGCCGCCCAATCCGCGTAAGCCGGCGTCCTCGAGGATCTCGATCAGCGCTTCCGGCGTCCGCTCGCCGCCCCGGCAGCTGTCCAGGAGACGGTAGCCGTTATCGGCCATATAGGCCTCCAGCCCCGGATAGTCGGGGATATCAGGGCCCGCGCTGGCAAATTTGGTGGCCTCGTCGCGGGTCATAGAGGTCATCGGGGCGGCATGCCGCTGGCCGATTTGCGCTACTGGTGCGTGGCCGCACCGTCCCATGCAGGGTGCCCGAACCACGCGAACCGAGGGACCAAGCTCCTTGTGCAGGTTTGCCGACAGAGCCTCCGCACCCGCCATGGCGCAGGTCAAGCTGTCGCAGACGCGGATTGTGATGGATGGCGGTCCTGATTCCTCCGAATCGACAATATCGAAATGGGCGTAAAAAGATGCAACTTCATAGACTTCCGCAATGGCAAGGGCCATCGCATCCGCCAGAGCGAGGAGGTGATCCGCATGAAGAAATCCGTATCGGTCCTGGATCAAATGAAGGTTTTCAATCAACATATCGCGCCGTTTCCAATGCGGCGCGCCAGCTTCGGACAGCAGGCGCCGAATGCGCATTTCCGCCGCGGGATCGAGTTGCCGACCCTTTGGGTGCGCCGACGCATGCCGTCGCCCCGCGCCCGGATGCCGGAATGTCCGTATCGTGGTGTCGGTGTCGTTCATGCTTGTGCCGGGTTCCTTTTCAGGCGGATCGTGGAATATGCCGCGCCTATCGGTCTTTTGCCACTAAATTCAACGCAATGACGGTGATGTTGATCGTGACTTTCCCCGCGTTTTCAAAATTCACTGTGGCGCGGTTTCCGATCACCGATTGCACCTGGCCGAGGCCCCAATCGGGCTGATCCGGATGGCGCACGAAATCGCCGGGCATAAGACCTTGGGACATGTTGCGCGATGCGCTACGCTGCGCCTCTCCGATGGCCTGAAAACCGAGGAAAGACTAGCCGCAATGCCACATCTTGTCGACCGACGGATTGCCGAACTGCTGTGCTCGCGCATTTGCCATGAGCTGGTTGCCGGAATCGCCGCGATTAACAACGGTGTCGAACTGATCAGCGATATCGACCGGTCCATGGCGGATGAAGTGATGGAATTGATCAGCGGCAGCGCGCAGCAATCCAGCATCCGCGTTCAATACTACCGGATGGCCTATGGATACGCCGGTAACGATGCTCTCGGCGGTTTGGGGGCGGTAAAGGAGCTGGTCGATGGGCTGTTTGCAACCGAAGAGCGTTATTCGATCACAATGCCGGAGCCTGCCGCCGTTGGAACATTGCCGTTGGGGTGCGGGAAGCTGCTGTTGAATATGGTGGTCCAAGGCATGGACTGTTTGCCGCGCGGGGGAAAATTGGCGGTTTGGATCAATCAGGAAGGTCGATCGCGGGTCGTCGTCGCCGGTAGCACGGAGCGCAGTCTGGAGGCGATCGCGCCGGATGTGACACCCGACGCTATTTCGGCGCTCCATGTCCATGCCTATTACACCGCGGCATTGGCGGAGTCCCTTGGACAGGGACTCGAAGTTGAGACTGCTTCCGGGCGGGTGACCCTCGGCGTAACCCTCTAGCGCTGCCGCCGGCGTCGCCTTGTTCTGAATTTCCCCGCTTTACGGGTTTTTAAAGCTTTTCCAGCAATTATTACGTGCGCGACTGTGGCGGGTGCGGGGATTGCCCTGCAGCCTTGTGTCCGTGGGGAGCCGGTCTTGGACGATCTTTTGCAGGAATTTTTGGCGGAAACGGCCAAGAGCATGGATCAGCTCGATGGGGAGCTTGTCCAGCTCGAGCAGTTTCCCGACGATCCGGAACTGCTTAAGAAGATTTTCCGGACGGTCCATACGATCAAGGGAACCTGCGGGTTCCTGGCGTTGCCGCGCCTGGAAAGAGTGGCGCACGCAGCCGAAAATGTCTTGGGCGAAATTCGTGACGGTTCGTTGCCGGCGGCGCCGGATACCATATCCATGGTTTTGGAATCGCTGGATCAAATCAAGGAAATTCTGGCCGCGTTGGAACGGACGGAGGCGGAGCCGGTCGGGGACGATACGGACCTGATCAAGCGGTTGAATAGCCTCGGTACCGCTCCCGCCGACGATCCGGATGCGGCAGATTCGTCGTGTTCGGTGGCGTTTCACACGGTTTCAGATTTTGTTGATTTCGACGTACCGGGAAAGGTGGCGCTGGTTACGCCAGATGATCTGGCCCCAATGGATCCGGACCGATCGGCGCTGCCCGCCATCCAGGATGAGCCGGAGGTGCTGACATTAGAGGCACCGCAGCCCCTGCTGCCCGCCCGCCCGTCGGTTCGCGTAAAGGTCGATTTGCTGGATAGTCTTATGACGATTGCATCCGACCTCGTTCTTACCCGCAATCAACTCCTGCAGGAGCAGCGGGACCAAAACGAAGGGCATTTGGAGGAAACGCTTCAGCGTCTTTCGCTTGTCACGACGGAACTCCAGGAAAGCGTCGTCAAGACGCGAATGCAGCCGATAGGCGACACCTGGTCTTCGATACCCCGGCAGGTTCGTGATTTGGCGCGCGACCTGAACAAAAAAATCGACCTGAGGATGGAGGGTGGAGAGACCGAGCTGGATCGCCAGATGCTGGAGCTCATCCGGGATCCCCTCACGCATATGGTGCGGAATTCAGCTGATCACGGCCTGGAAACGCCGGAACAGCGGCGTGCCGTGGGCAAGCCCGAAATTGGGACGATTACGCTCAAGGCTCGCCATCAGGGAGGACAAATCGTCATCGAAATCGGCGACGATGGCGCCGGCCTCAATACGTCGCGCATCAAGAGCAAGGCCCTTGCGAATGGGCTGATACGCGAGGACGTCTTGAACGAAATAGGCGACGATCAAATCCATCAGTTCATCTTCCACGCCGGATTTTCGACCGCCGACGATGTGACTGCCGTGTCGGGCCGCGGCGTCGGCATGGATGTGGTGCGCAGCAATATCGAGAAAATCGGCGGAACGATCGAACTGCGCGCCGTGCAGGGTGAAGGAACCACCTTCACGATGACCATTCCGCTGACCCTGTCGATCATTCGGGCGCTGATTATCGGATGCGGCGGCGAACGGTTTGCGTTGCCTGAAATTAATGTGGTTGAAGTCGTGCGCATTGGCGGGAAACACGAAAATTCCATCGAATATATTCGCGAGACGCCCGTATTGCGGTTGCGGGAACGCTTGCTGCCGCTGGTGTCGCTGCGCGGCGTTTTGAAAATTACCGATGATGCCGCCGAGGCAGAGACGCAATTCATTGTGGTGACCCAGGCGGGCGGCCGTTGCTACGGCATCATCGTCGACAGTGTCTTCGATACGGAGGAAATCGTTGTTAAGCCGGTTGTGCCCGTGTTGCGGACGCTCGGGGTCTTCTCCGGCAACACGATCCTTGGTGACGGCAATGTCATTACCATCCTCGAACCGAACGCGCTTGCCGTAGAGGATTTCGAAACCGGCCCCGACGAACCACGGGCGCTTGGCGCGGCGGCCAATAGTTCGAAAGCCGATGTCTCTTCGGAGAATGGCAATCACGAGATGATTCTGGTGTTCCGTGCCGGTGATGCGGGTCTTAAGGCGGTGCCTCTGACGCGCGTTGCGCGGATCGAGGAAGTCGCGACTGAAAATGTCGATTACGCGGATGGGCGGCATATGATGCAATACCGCGGCGGATTGATGCCGTTGGTTGCGATCGGCCGGGAGATCACAATGAATGTGGCCGAACGCCGGACCGTGCTGGTTCTGTCCGATGGCGGCCGCGCGATGGGGCTTGTCGTGGATGAGATCGTCGACATCGTCGAAGACAATCTGCGAATTGCGCTAGAATCGGTACAGCCCGACATTGCCGGAACTACAATGATCGCAGGGAATGCCACGGACGTAATCGATATAAGTCACTATTTCTTGCTGGCACATGGCGCGACGCCCGGCGCGGATGCGTTGCCAAGCGCCATTCCGGCCGGCCGGCATGTGCTTATTGTCGATGACAACGCAATTTGCCGGAGCCTCTTGGAACCGTTGCTATCAACTGCCGGGTACGAGGTGACGACCGTGGAGAGCGCCAATCGCGCGCTCGATATGTGTGCCGATGGCCTTGATATTGACGTCATCGTGAGCGACATCGAAATGCCGGGCATGGATGGCTTCGATTTCGCCTCCGCAATTCGTGCGGGGGGGCGGTGGGCCGACAAGCCGCTGGTGGCGCTCGCATCGCGCGGTTCCGGCGAAGACCGGGAGCGGGGGCGCGCCGTCGGGTTCAACGACTATGTGGTGAAACACGACCATTACCGGCTTCTGCAATCACTTAATTCAATGTTGTCGGCTCGGCCGGCCACCGGTTGCGTCCAATGACCGGACAACCGGAATTGTGCCATGTGTCGGACGGCGAATGGGTAGCGGGAAGGATACGATGAAAAAATGTTTGATCGTGGACGATTCGAAAGTCATTCGAATGGTTGCACGGAAAATCCTTGAAGAATTGAGGTTTATCGTTTCCGAAGCGGAGGATGGCAAGTTGGCGCTCGAGGCCTGCCAGGTGGATATGCCGGACGGGATTCTGCTCGACTGGAACATGCCCGTGATGGACGGCGTCGCATTCCTGGAAGCGCTTAGAAAAATACCGGGCGGTGAAGAAGTTGCCGTCGTGTTCTGCACAACCGAAAACGATCTCGAACATATTCGCACCGCCATTGCCGCCGGCGCCGATGAATACATCATGAAGCCGTTCGACAGCGAAATAATTCAAACGAAATTCCTACAAGTCGGCCTTATCTAATCGTCGCGCGACGGTTATCAGCAATAGTCGAGATAGTGCATCAAATGCCTGGTTCCACACGACATAGCGGTCGCTCTCCGGAGCGCCTTATCAAGGTAATGATCGTCGATGATTCCGCCATTGTCCGCGGTCTCATCACGCAGATATTGGAAACCGATGAACGGATTGTAGTGGCCGCGTCGGTGAGCGACGGCTCGCATGCCTTGAGGATTTTGCAGCGCGAAGACGTGGATATCGTGCTTCTGGACATTGAAATGCAGCAAATGGATGGCCTTGCGGCCCTGCCGAAAATGTTGGTCGCGCGGCCCAACGTGCGCGTCATCATCGTTTCGTCCATGACGCAGGAAAACGCCGAAATTTCGCTGCGCGCTCTGAGCATGGGGGCGGTCGACTACGTAAACAAACCGAGTTCCCGGCACGAGCTCTTTTCCGCCGACAATTTCAAAGTCGAACTCCTGAGGAAAATCGCTGCGCTCGGTGCGGGGATCGGCAACGCGCATACAAGATACGATCGTCTTCGACCGCGTGCGGGTGAGGGGCTGAAGCAAGCGGGTCACGGTCCTGCAGGCGTTCTGCCGCTGCGGCCCGGTTCTCGTGCCAAGCCGACGATCCTGGCGATTGGCAGTTCGACCGGCGGCCCCGCGGCGCTGAAGTCATTTTTGCCGACCATCCCGCCGGCACTAATGGTGCCGATCCTGATTACACAGCATATTCCCGCGACTTTCACCGCGTATCTGACAGCAACGCTTGCACAGGTCAGCGGTCGTCCGGCGGTTGAGCCTTTTGACGGCCAACCGGTCGAGGCCGGCCATATCTATGTCGCGCCGGGCGGATACCACATGCTGGTGGAGCGCCGAAACAGTAAGCCGACGTTTCGGCTTTCTGACAATGCGCCGGAAAATTTCTGTCGTCCTTCGGTCGACCCCATGCTGCGTAGTCTCGCGCAGACGTATGGTCCCGGCGTTGTCGCTGTGATCCTTACCGGAATGGGGCAGGACGGGCGTGCCGGGAGCACGGTCGTCGTGGAGATGGGCGGTACTGTCCTGGCGCAAGACGAGGCTTCAAGCGTCGTTTGGGGCATGCCGGGGGCCGTCGCGAATGACGGTTTGTGCACGGCGGTTCTACCCCTCGATGAGATTGGTCCACATATTTCAACACTGGCGGCTTAAACGATGAACACCGCAGATTTTGATTTTTTCGCTAGGACGCTGAAGCAGCGGTCGGGCCTCGTGCTGACGCCTGAAAAGTCCTATTTGCTGGAAAGCCGCCTCATGCCGGTTGCGCGGAAATTCGGCTTCAATACCTTGGACGATATGGTGGCCGCGGTCCGGAATGAACGTCCGGAAGACTTGCTTGTCAGCATTACCGAATCAATGACCACCAATGAATCGCTATTCTTTCGCGATATCAAACCGTTCGAGCAGCTTCGCGCATTGGTCGTTCCGCGATTGATGGAGGCGCGCCAGCATGTGCGTGAAATCCGGGTATGGAGCGCAGCCGCGTCCAGCGGGCAGGAACCGTATTCGATCGCGATGATCGTCAAGGAAATGGAAGCAGAACTCGCCGGTTGGGAAGTCGAGATCGTTGCGACCGATCTCTCGGCGGAAATGATTAATAAGGCGCGAAGCGGTCTCTACACGCAGTTCGAGGTCCAACGGGGCCTGCCGATTACCTCTCTCGTGAAATATTTCAACAGGGTCGGCGACAAGTGGCGCCTCGATGCGGAAATTCGGGCGATGGTGAAATTCAAGCAATTCAATCTTATGGAAAGCCCCGGTGCGCTCGGGCAATTCGATATCGTGTTCTGCCGGAATGTCTTGATCTATTTCGATCCACCGACCAAATCCGACGTTTTGACGCAAATCGCCAGCGTGATGCAGAGCGACGGGGTGCTTTATCTCGGCGGTGCGGAAACGGTTCTCGGCATTACCGAACAATTCGCGCCGATCGACGGACACAGGGGAATGTACGGGCGAGCCGATGGCGAACCCGTCTTGCTCTCTGCCTAATTCTTAGACCTTGAGGCCGTTCGTTCGGATGAACGAGCGGCAATGAAGCGTCGCGGCGTTTAGGCCGCCGACGCTTCCGCAACTTCCTCCGCCATGCCCTCTGCGGGCGACGGATCGCGCAGCACGTAGCCACGGCCCCAAACAGTTTCGATATAATTATCGCCGCTGCAGGCCGTGCTGAGCTTTTTACGCAGCTTACAGACGAAAACATCGATAATCTTGAGTTCCGGTTCGTCCATACCGCCGTAGAGGTGGTTCAGGAACATTTCCTTGGTGAGCGTTGTGCCTTTGCGAAGAGACAACAACTCCAAGATACCGAATTCTTTGCCGGTCAGGTGGATTGGCTTGCTGTCCACTTCCACGGTGTGATCATCCAGGTTGACGCTTATCTTCCCGGTTCTGATCACTGATTTGGAATGACCCTTGGAACGTCGAACGATCGCCTGAATTCGGGCGATAAGTTCCCGTTTCTCAAATGGTTTGGTCAAATAGTCGTCGGCGCCAAACCCTAATCCTTTGACTTTGTTGTCGAGTTCGCTCAGTCCCGAAAGAATCAGGATTGGCGTGTCGACCCGAGCGTCGCGCAGGCGGCGGAGGACCTCATATCCGTCAATATCCGGAAGCATTAGGTCAAGAATAATGATGTCATAATCGTAGATCTTGCCGATTTCCAGGCCATCTTCCCCGAGATCGGTAGTATCCACGACGAAACTCTCCGACTTCAACATCAAGGCGATGCTCTTCGCCGTTGCCGGATCGTCTTCGACGAGTAGTACTCGCATAGGTAATCCCCTAAACTAGACTAAGATCTTCAAGTGGACTCACAGACTTTATATGGTTAATAGTCTAGCAAGTTTGGTGTAAAAAACACAATATTTTTTTTGGATGGCTTTTTAAATATTTTCTTTCTATTTTGATCGTTCAAATTTGGTGTCGGCTACACATGAGTCGCCATCTCTATGCTTGGTTAGTTCTCGTACCAAAGGAAATGATCGCTGCGTGCACTGATTGACGACATCTCAAGAATACCGAATGTGCAGCTCTATGGCCGGGTGTGCGCGGTCCAAGGCATGTTGGTTGAAATAGCCGGCGTGCAAAACCACCTCGCGGTTGGTGATCGGTGCACGATCCTCCGGGAGGATGGCGAACGGGTGCCGTGCGAGGTGGTCGGGTTCCGGCGATCCCGCGCGTTGGCAATGCCGTTCGCATCGTTGTTCGGTGTCGGTTTGGGCAATGCAGTGGAGCTCGGCGAATGTGAGCCCGTCGTCTACCCGCGCGAGTCATGGCTGGGCCGGGTTCTTAATCCCTTTGGCGAGCCACTCGATGATGGCGGTCCGTTGCCGTTAGGGAGCGTCGCCTATCCGATCCGCAATGCGCCGCCACCGGCGCACGCCCGGCAGCGTGTGGTCGATAAAATTGACGTTGGCGTGCGCTCCATCAACGCCTTCCTGACCTGCTGCCGTGGCCAAAGAATGGGGATTTTCTCGGGTTCTGGGGTGGGTAAATCGCTTTTGCTCTCGATGATGGCGCGGTATAGCGCAGCCGATGTCGTGGTCATCGGACTGGTCGGCGAACGGGGACGGGAGGTTCGTGAATTCATCGAGGAGTATCTCGGTCCGGAGGGATTGGCCAGGTCGGTTCTTGTTGTCGCGACTTCCGATGAATCCGCGTTGATGCGTCGGCAAGCGGCCTATCTGACAATGACCGTCGCGGAGTATTTCCGGGATCAGGGTAAGGACGTCTTGTGTCTCATAGATAGCATTACGCGGTTTGCGATGGCGCAACGGGAAATCGGTCTATCCGCCGGTGAGCCCCCCGCGAGCAAAGGGTACACGCCGACTGTGTTCAGTGAATTGCCGCGGCTGCTGGAACGCGCCGGCCCCGGCGTCGCCGACGGCAGCATCACCGGATTGTTCACGGTTCTCGTCGAAGGCGACGATCACAACGAGCCGATCTCGGACGCCGTGCGGGGTATTGTCGACGGGCATATCGTGCTCGATCGGGCGATCGCCCAGCGCAACCGTTTCCCTGCAATCGACGTGTTGCAGAGCGTTTCCAGAACGTTGCCTCGATGCAACACCTCCGATCAAAATGCGCTGATCGATCGGGCACGCGGGCTGATGGCCGTCTATTCGGACATGGCCGAACTGATCCGGCTGGGCGCATACCGGGCAGGAAGCGACCCCGCGGTCGATGAGGCAATCCGGCTTCATGACGAGCTCGAAGCCTTTCAGCGGCAGGATATGACGGAGCGCACGTCGTTGGACGAAGGATACCAGCAATTGGCGCAAATCCTGGGTATGGATAGCCCGATGCAAGCGGAGGCCGAAGGATGAGGAAGCCCCTTGGGAAGCTCATTCGGTTCCATCGCTACCATTTGGACGAGAAACGGCGCCAAATCAAAGAATTGGAGGAGGCGGAGGCCGCACTCTCCGGTCAAATCGATACCTTGGAAGACCAGTTGGCGTCGGAACGGTCGTCGTTGCAGGCGGTACCGGATGCCCTGTCGGATTATGGCGGCTATGCCCGTGCGCAGCTTGATCGCCGCGCCGAATTGACAAAAGAAAAGGAATTGGCGAGCGAAGCGGTCGCGGAAGCGCGCGATGCATTGCTGAACGCCTTTGCCGAGCTGAAGCGATACGAAATCACGCTCGAGCGGTATGAACAGGCCGAGCGTCAGGAACGGGACAAGAACGACCAAAACGACCTCGATGAGACGGCGCTGCAAAATCACAGCAGGCAGTCCGCCGCCGCGACGCGCTGAAGCGCGGCCCGGCGGTTACCAAGCGGTCAGGCGGGCGAGAAGCGCTGAATTGTCCCAATTGGGTTGCCGATCTTCGACAAGGACACGATGCTGGGGCGTGTGTCTGCTTGCGCAAGCAACCTCGACCCATCGGGGAATCGTCTCGTTGTTGATATCCTCGAGGATCGCCAGGGCTAGTCCCTCCGGTCCGTCAAGGTTCCGGGTCATCAGCTGCTTGATATAATGGGCCAGCGTGGCCGGCTCCAAGACCAGCTTATCCGGAACGTATCGCAACGCTACCAACCAATCGGATTCCGTGGCGCAATCGTCGATCGCAATTAGGTAATCCAGCGTGGCGTTTGGATTCGTCCCGCATTGCAGGAGATGCCGCGGTAGAGTCTCGGCCGGCCGGCCGTCGTCGCTGTTATTCGCTGCAATGGTGCTCAAACGACCACCCCTTTCTTTGCCGGCGGGATTGTCTCCGGGATCGGGCTTTCAAACGCGGGTACCGCCTGGAAGAGCAGGCTACCGCTAACGGTCATGGCGGCGATCGAGTTCTCAAAAATTCGCCGGATGTCGTTTTGCATGTCGGGGGCCAGCGGGCGTTGTGTCCGGACCACGAGATCAAGTTTCTTGCGTCCCGCTTTACCGTCGAATTGAAATGCGCCCAGCCGGCTCATGGTGACTTCAACCAGGAACCGCACGGTGCTGCCGTCTTCCGCTTCGCCGTCGTCCGCTTCTCGATCGCGAACCAAGAGACGCAATCGCTCCAAACCGGTATCGGTGAGCAGCGGTAACAGATACACGCGCCAATCCTGTCCGGCGGTATCGGTGGCCCTTTGCTGCAGTGTGCCGAGATCTGCGCCGAGCCGCTGCACAAGGTCGGGGCCGGTGCGCGCCAAGCCGCGCAGTGCATCGTCGCTGAAGACACGCCGAATGTCGCCCGAGAATATCGCCGACAGAACGAACAACATCCCGGTGCTCAGGCGCGGCCCGATTTGCGGCATTGCGGATCGAGAAAGGCTCGCCGCGAGGCTGCCGTCGCCGGATCGAAGCGCCGCGATTGCGTCGCGCAAGGATGCAAGAGGATCGTCGGCCGCCAGCAATTCTGAAACAGCCGCCACCGGCGTCCCGCCGGGCAGCAGCTCGAACAAGAGTCGGGTTCCGACCGGTAGGGTGGTGACCGTGCTGATCGTAAAGCGGCCTACTTCGGTTTGGGCGATCGGGGCGCCTTGCGGCGAAGTCGTGGTGACCGTCGCCGTCAAGACGGTGCTGCCGGCGGCAGCGCTGGCGTGGGTATTGGGAACCGCTGTGGCGCCGGGCGGTGCGACACCAAGGATACGAAGAACTGCGGTAGCGCCGGTTTCCAGTGGGATGGATTGTGTTGCGGCGGCCGCGGCGGATGGCACGGACGGGCCATTCCCGGTGAAGGTCGCGGTCACCAAACCGCCCTGGGTCAGGACCGTGCCCGTGTTCGGATTGGCGGCGGCTGCGGCGGGCCCCGGCCGCAACGACAGTACGAGCTGTGGCCGCTCGCCACCGCTCAACACGCGCAAGAGCAGGGCGGTTCCGTCTTCGGGGGCCGCCGACGTTTGCAGCGTGTAGTTTCCGGCGTCGGTGCGGACGACCAAGTGTCCTGCCGTGCGGGCGATAACCTGGGCTTCCAAGACTTGGCCCGGCGTAAGCGGTGGCGTTTCCGGTGTTGGGAGTGCGGTCGCCCGTATGCCGGGACCGGCCGTAATCGTACCGGGGGAGGTTGTGTTTGCCGGCGGGACCGGTGCACTCACGGCGCGGCCAGCAGCGACCGTGCGACGCGCTCGACATCCTCGGCGGCATCGCTGTTTGGGTATCGGGTCAACAGCGGCACTTGGAGTTGAATGCTTTCCCGAACCTTGGGGTCGCGTCTGATGATGCCGGCCAATGGCGGCTCCAGTTGAAGAAACCCCCGGCATGCCTTGAGGAGCGTTTCATAGGTGCGCGTGCCGTCGGACTGCGATTGGGCCATGTTGACCAAAATTCGGAGATCGGCACCCGGCCGTTCGGCCGCGGTCAGCTTGATGAATGCATAGGCGTCGGTGAGTGAGGTCGGTTCATCGGTCGCGACCACAAGACAAATTCCTTCGGGCGCGGTCAGCGTCCTGACCGTTCGGTCGATGCCTGCCCCCAGGTCCACGATCACCCGGTCATAGGCCCCGGACAAGGCGCCAATCTGTTCGCACAATGCGCTCAATCGAGGCGCCGGGACCGCCGCCAGACTGCCCGATCCGGACCGCCCGGCGATAACGTCGAACCCGGCATCTGCGATTGGCGTTACGCTCTGCTTCAGTGTCAGCTTGCCGGCGATGACCGATGCAAGATCCCGTTCGGGCATCAGGCCAAGTTGAATGTCGACATTTGCAAGGCCGATATCGCCATCGAACAACAATGTCTTTCGGCCTAATTTCGAGAACGCATGGGCCAGCGATATCGCGAACCAGGTCTTACCGACACCACCTTTGCCGGAGGCGATAGAAATGATGTTCCCGCCCCATCCCGGGATCGGCGCGGTGTCGACGGCTGCTATGGTTGCCATGGCTAGTTCCAGCCCGATGCTTGCTGTTTCAGGTTTTGGGGCTCGTGCGTCCGGTCTACCCGGTTGGATGAAAGCCGGTCTGCTTCCAGCAACAATCGCGCCAAGGAAACGGGGTTGAGCGGCTGCAGCCCGTCGGCAATGTTGGCCGTCGCACTGGAATCGCAAAACGCCGCTTGGCAGGCGTCGGCGGCGGCGAGCGCGGCACCGAGGCGTTGTGTCAGGTCCAGCCCGGTAATCAGCAGGCGGCGCGGCGCGATTTGTTTGAACGCGGCTGCAAGGCGGGCCGCCTCGACCGCGTCGCGGCCGGCGTCGAGGACCAGGATTGGATCGATCGCCGCCGACCCCACAAGCGAGAGAAGTTTTGCCATATCGTCGAGGTCGTATGGATTCGTGCCGGTGCTGTCGATCAATACGAAGCTTTCAGACGGCGTCGCGTCGATGAAGCTTGCGAGCTCATGCGGATCCTCGGTCGCCCTGACCGTTAAATTTAGGCGTTGCGCATAGGCGCCAATCTGTTCCACCGCGCCGGCGCGGCTCCGATCCGTGGTGATCAGCGCGGCCGGTTGGCGCGCCATCGTCAAACGCGTCGCCAATTTCGCGATCGCCGACGTCTTACCGGACCCCGGCGGCCCGACCATCATCAGCGGCCGCGCCGGCGTGGTGTCGGGAAGCGGATTGAAATCGAATAAGAGATCCAGGACGCCAGCCAGTGTCGGAACCAAATCCGAGCCGCCCAGCATAGTCGCCGTATTCAGCATCTCGTCCGACAGGTTTCGGGGCACCCCGTGCCGGTCTAGTACATCGCAAATGTTGTCGACCGGCTGTTGGTCGCCGATATCCGGTGTGGGCTGGAGTTCCGGCTCAACTTCCTCGATGGCAGCGGTAATGCGCACACCGTCCGCGCCATTGTCGGAGGTCGAGACGATGATCGATTCATCGCCCAACTCATCGCGCACCATTCGCATGGCGTCTGACATTGTCGGTGCTTGGAACGTTTTTAAACGCATTTACTGTCCGTTTGCCCTTCTAAATCTGATCCAGCGTCTTGATTTTCGCCTTCGGATGGATCTCATTTTGCGACATTACTGCGGTAATTGGCCGGAATCGCTCTATGACCGACCGCACAAAGGCCCGAATTCCTGGACTAACCAGCAATACCGGTGTTTCCCCCTGCATTGCTTGACGTTCAAAAATAGTGCGTACGGCGTTAATAAATTCTTGCAATCGGCTGGGCGCCATCGACAGTTGCTGATCGTCACCCTGGCCGACAATCGATTCCGCGAAGGCGTGCTCCCAATCCGGCGATAGGGTAACGAGCGGAATGAAGCCTTGGTCGTTGGTCGCGGCATCCGATAGCTGCCGCGCCAGCCGGCCACGCACATGCTCGGTTATCTGGGTCACGTTTCTGGTGAAGCCGGTAGATTCCGACACCCCTTCCAGGATTGTGGACAGGTCGCGGATCGATACCCGTTCGGCAAGCAGATTCTGCAGGACCCGTTGCACGCCGCCGACCGAGATCTGGTTGGGGATCAGGTCGCCGATCAATTTTTGCTGCGGCTTGTCTAGGTCGTCGAGCAGTTTCTGGGTTTCCGCGTATGACAGCAATTCGTCCATGTGATCGCGGATCAGTTCGGTGATATGGGTCGTGACGACCGTCGGGGCATCGACCACTGTGTACCCGCGGAACATGGCTTCTTCGCGATAACGTTCGGCGATCCACGTCGCGGGCAGGCCAAATGTCGGCTCGGTCGTTTCTTCGCCCTTCAAGCTGATCGGCTCGCCGCGCGGGTCCATCACCAACAGCATGTTTGGTCGCAACTCGCCGGTGCCCGCTTCGATTTCCTTGATGCGCACGATGTATTGGTTAGGCGGCAGCTGCAAATTGTCCTGTATGCGGACCGGCGGCATGACGAAGCCCATTTCCGTGGCGAGTTGACGGCGGAGCGCTTTGATCTGATCGGTCAGGCGGCGTTCCTGTGGATTGTTGATCAAGGCGAGCAGGCCGTAT
>CAYYBI010000611.1:0-5059 GCA_964469835.1 uncultured Rhodospirillaceae bacterium | reverse complement strand
TTTTCCCATATATCGCGAACCCGCCCTGCTCGGGTGCATTTTGTTCAGCTTTGCGCTGCGTTCCGCCGCCATTACCTGGAATCTCGAGATTCCGCATTGGCTGACCAGCGAGGACAAGACAATTTCGTAATAATGCCGGCGACGAAAAGCGGTGTTGATCGGTCCATCGAAACAGCATCGCCGACGTCCGGATCGCCGGCGCCGAAGGCTCGTAACGCGACAGTGCGGTTGCCATTAAGGACTATGCAGAATTGCGGAGGCAAGCGCATGAATCGTCGTATGCCCGTCCCTTTTGGGGATTTTTCAGTCTTTCATCGATACCTGGGATCCGGCGTGTACGGCCGCCCCTGGCGCCCTGCACTGACGAAAGGTACTAAGTCGGGCAGCCTACTCCACAAGAAATCTGCCGGTATGTCCGCAAGGCACTTTATACTGCCGCGATAAATCCAAGGATCCGGTTCGACGCCGAGGTTTCTGCTTTCCATCCATTCGAAAGGGCCAAAAATTGACCAAAACGCTCGGCATAGTCATCGCCGCCACGGTATTCGCCTTCTCCGTCCATTCTGCCCAGGCAGGGTTGCCGGAGGAATTGAGAAAATGCGCCGCCATACCCGATGTCGCGAAGCGGGTCGTCTGCTACGACGGTCTGGCGGCAAAAGATGCGGCTTCCGAGGCTGCGAAGAACCAGTCGAGATGGAGAGTGACAACAACCACTTCACCGATCACCGACAACAAGGACGTCTTTATGCGGCGGCGCAGTGACCAAACCGTCAAGACGAGCATCCTTGGCGAAGCGTCCCCGGTTTTTCTCATTCAGTGTATCAAAAAGAAAACATCGGTAGCCGTGAATTGGGACTTCATCGTGGGCGGGGGCAGTCTGCCGGTGACCTACCGGATTGATTCAGCGGAACCCAAGACGGTCGATGTCACGGTCGCGGACAATTTCCGCTCGATTTCATCGTTAAGCAGCGAACGGTCAATTGAATTTCTGAAGACCCTTTTGGGGAAGAAACGGCTAGCGGTACAGATTACCGCGCTTTCCCATGGCCAGGTCTCTGCCGTCTTCAACGTCACAGGTATCGAAACGATAATTTCGCCGCTCCGAAAAGCCTGCGGCTGGTAACGACGTTTCGGGGAAGAGGGAAAATAGGGACAGCGGATAATTTGGGCGTGTTCCTGGTCGCTGCGGATCAGCCGCGTGATATTGCGACCGTTGTCTTCGCCTGAGCCGATATCCATTGGACTCGAATCCGGATTTGTCTTTTCCGCCACGGCGTTGGCGTCCCCGGTTTCCCCTTAAGCGGCGTCCACCGTGGTGCCGGCAACCTTGGCCTGCCGGATCGGCAGACTGAGTGTGAAACGACTCCCTTTGCCGAGTTCGCTTTCCACCTGCATCCGTCCGCCCAGGAGATCGACGAAACTCTTGGTGATCGCCAGGCCCAGGCCGGTGCCCCCATATTTCTTGTTGGTCGTCGTATCAGCCTGAGTGAATGGCTGGAGAATCTTGTTCAACTGATCGGCGCCCATCCCGATACCGGTATCGCTGACGATGAAGTTGAGCCATCCCTTGGGTTCCTGCGTGACCTCCAATCGCACAACGCCGTTTCTCGTGAACTTCGCGGCGTTCCCGATCAGGTTCAGCAGCGATTGGCGGAGCTTCTGCGAATCGGTGAATATCGTTGCCACCGAGGCATCGTTGGAAACTTCCAGCGTATTATTTCTATCGGCAATCAGCGGCTGCATCGTGTCGGCGACTTCCGACAGCAAATGATTTAGGTCGGTCTCCTCAAGATCGGCATCCATCTTGCCGGCTTCGACTTTCGATAGGTCGAGCACATTGTTGATCAAGCCCAAGAGATGACGCCCGGCATTGCGCACCTTGCTCAGATCCTCGTTCATCAAGCCATCATTCCGCTCTTGCGCCTCTTCCTGAAGCAGCTCCGAATAGCCGATGATGGCGTTCAGCGGGGTCCGCAATTCATGGCTCATATTAGCGAGGAACTCGGACTTGGCGCGGCTCGCCGCCTCGGCCTGTCTTTTCGCGTCCAGCAGAGCCTCGTGGGCGCGCTTGCGTTCGGTAATGTCCTGGGCGACGCAAACGATGGCGTCGGCCAAGCGTTCCTCGCGGACCATGACCGACCCGGAAAGCGAAACCGACAGGACCTCGCCGTCGCGTCTTCGCAAGGTAAACTCCTGTTCGCGCAGCACACCTTTGTCGAGCAGAGCCGACAGCCAAGCGGCCACGGTTTGGTGCGTGTCCTCCTGAAAGAGCTGGCTGAATGGCTTGCCCGCGAGCTCTTCCGCCTCGAAACCCAGAAGCGCGTTCGCCGCTTGGTTGACCATGCGGATGGACCCGTCGGCGTCGAGCACGATCAGCATATCGGTCATGCTGCCGATGATGTTCTCGACGTAGATCTTGGAGACGGTGCTGTGCTCCAGAGCGTCGGTCATGGCGTTGAAGGACTCGATAAGGTCACCCAGTTCGTCGTTACTTTCCGATTCGGTTCGCAACCGATAGTCGCCCTGGCCGACCCGGCGCACGTTTTCGGTCAGCTCCTGGATCGGCCGGATCAAGCGGCCGGAAACGACGAAGCTCAGGTATACCGAGAACATGATCAGGATCGCGGTCGTGGCGATAACGATCCACGTGTTATCGGCGAGCCTGCGTTGCGCCAGTTCGCGCAGGTCTTTACGCATGGCGTCGATGTCGCCGTTTATGCCAACCAGTGAAAGCGCAACCTTGACTCCGCCAAGCGGCTTATCGCCGATCCAAATGGGCAGGGACACGCTGAGGACGTCTTTCTCCACCTGTGAAACCAGCTTTCCAGTGGTTGCGATCGCCGCCTGGCTGGCTTCGTCCTTGATCGATTCACCATACCGAATGGAACCGGTAATTCCGTCGTGCACGATGCGGCCGGCGTGGTCATAGACCAGGGCATTCACGACGTCGTTCTGTTGGATGATGACGGTAAGCAGGCGATTTATCGTCTCAATGTCATGCTGGTAGAGCGGATTGGTCAGGATGTCGCTCAGGAAGTGGACGGTGGTCGCCGCCCGCTTCTCCATTTGCGCCATGAGCTCCTGCGACATGTTCGCGGCGCTGCGCTGCGACAGGATGCGGGAGGACGACTGGAATTGATACAGCAGAATACCGGACAGGATGCCCGTGATCAGGATGATCAGGCCAGTGATGACGCCGGCATATTTTGCTTTGAGACGAAGCTTCAACCGTTTGGCCCTGTGCTCGCCACCACCTGCCGCAGCCGACGCGCGGCGTCCAAACCGGCACGGATTTCGTCGGTCATTTCGTCGAAGCGCGTGGTTTTCTGATAGGCCAGCAGGATCTTTTCAGCATCGGGGTCTTCGTGAAGTTTCAGCAGAATACTGCGCAAGCGTTTCTTGACACGCGGGTCGAGATCGCGCCGCACGGATTCGATCGCCCGTGGCATTGGGGGTGTCGCATGGATGATGACCAGGCCTTCGCCGACGCTTTTGGATTTTTGCTCAAGCGCGGCCCAGTCCAGGTTGCTGTAGGCCCCGGCGTCGACGATGCCCTTGTGCACCCAGATGGAGGTGTTGATCTCTTCGTGTGAGAAAACGTATCCGACCTTGCCCGCCGGCGCTTTCTCGCGCGGCGAAATCAGCTCGGTCAGGAGCATGCCGTGCTCCTTAAGGGTGGCGTAGGGAACGAGGAACGCGGAGGTTGAACCGGGGTCCTCGAAAGCGATCGTCCGACCTGCCAGGTCGTCTAACGACCGGATATCGCTGTTCCGCCGTGTGACGAAGACCGTGTGGTATTCCGAAACACCCTTCTTCCACTTGCGCACGAGGGGCTCGGCAACCTGGGCATCCTGATAGATCACGGTCGCGAATGCGGTATCGGTGACCCAATCGATCCTGCCTTGCTGCAGGTAACGGACCATCTGTGCATTATCCTTCGCCATCAACACTTTGGCGCCGGTGATGCCGACGTCGGCCATCTGTGCGGCAACGTAGTCGGCAATCGGCTGGAGATAGCGGTGGTGCTTCTTGGGGTTGCTGCTGACCTTGCCGATCACAATTTCCGCCGCGCCGGTGTCGGTCGAGAACACCGGTGCGCCGAGCATCATGACGGCTAGGCAGGTGCCGATCAGGATCGTCTTGCGTATCATGGGATTTGCCTTTCGTGCGGATCGCGGAAGGCGATCTGCATGCGCCGCGGAAATACCCGTGGATTGTTGCCGCTCCTGTCGGACTCGGGTCATGACGGCAACACGTGCGGCCGGGTCGGCGGGGCTGGGCAAATGCTGTATTCCTGTTATTTATGTGCCCATCGAACACCGGGTTAAAGCTAAGTGCGCACCGGACTGTATCGTCCTTTGAACGTGGTTAACGCGGCGCAATTCCGGCCTTCGTTGCGTGTCGGCGGAGTATGTAGATAAAAATTTAATTATTTGTTTACGCCTGTGCGCCTCTTGCGCGTGCCACTCGTCAACCGTGTAGCATTTAGCCGGGCGCCGCCCGTCGTGGTGTCAAAACATCGGCATCATGGGATCGGGGGATTTCGTAAGGTGCTGAAAATATGCCTCTAAATTTGCTTTGCGTGCGCCGTCGCACTGCGATAGCCGGTGTTTCAACTACAGAAGTAGTCGCCAGCGCCCGGTCTTGCCCGATCTGGCGCCCAATTCCGGACACACAGGCAAATCTTGGCTATAGTCGCCGTCCGCGCCGCGCCGCGCGGCGTGCCTAATATCCGACACGCGAGGCCCGCATGCCCAGCCCCGACACTCCCACCGTCGCGTTCCTCGAAGCCTATGGCGACGCCTGGAACGCGCATGATGTGGACCGGATCATGGCTGCGATGACCGAGGATTGCATCTTCGAGACGGGCGGCGGCTCGGAGCCGTGGGGCGCCCGCTACCAGGGCGCGGCGGTCGTGCGGGCGCGCTTCGAGGAGGTCTGGGGCGAAATTTCCGATGTGCGGTTCGACGACGCCCGGCATTTCATCGGCGGGGACCGCGGGTGTTCCGAATGGATCCTGCGCGGCACGCGGACCGACGGGAAGAGCGTCGATGTCGCC
>CAYYBI010000610.1:0-14795 GCA_964469835.1 uncultured Rhodospirillaceae bacterium | reverse complement strand
AACGGGAGCGTTGAAAATGCCGCCGACTGGTGCAGCATTCGGCGGCGGCTTAAATCATGCATGGTAAGATTCGTTCCGATCCGATGCGGCGATCCGCCACTTCCATTGGTTTAACTCCAATTTTCCAGCCCCCCGGGGTGATACCGCGAGTATGATATTTTGGTTGTGTGCGGAAAACTAGGGATTTGCGGCGTATTTTTGCGCCGTGATCCGTACCTGCAGCGGAAAACGTCAAATAGGATCCGTTGCGGTAAAGCTTAACCTTATTTACCTGGAACACCTTGCTTGATCAGTATATCCCGCCATTCCACGAACGAAATCCAAACAATTACGTAAATCGCCGTACCGCCGTGCAGTGACCTGCTAAATCAGTCAATTCGTTTCGGAAACCCAAACATCAATGTTTGTCCACTGGCGCAATTTGCTCCTGCATTTCCTCGACTGGTTTGAAAACCTTCGGCGCTCCACGTGCCATTTTTACGCAAAGATATTCGCGGTTTTCGCGGTGTTGAATTTGGCATGTTACTGGTGGGCCTTGCTTACGACCTATCCGAACCTTCTGTTCGGCCATAAGGCGCTAGAATATGTGCTCACCGGGTTTCCCGTCAGCATGCTGGGTGCGGTCTTCGATTGTGTCTCTCTTCTGGTAACGGTATTCATCGTCAGACGCGCGCTCGCTTCGAACAACAATCTGAGTTACCTGTGTTACCTGAGTGTGGACCTCGTGATCGCAATTGTCGCGAGTATGTGGGTACTGTTCGTGTTCATGTTGTCGGGTTGGGTGGTCTCCCTAATCCTTCAAATCCCGGAGACGATGGCATCCAGGACCGATCTCTATCAGGGTAGGCTTCAAAGTGTGTTTAGCGACCCGTTTAGCCCCAACAATATGCGCAACATTTACTTCGGCGTTATCATGGGCGCTTCCGCGCTCCTCCCGACGCTTCTCCACGTGTTTATGGCTTGTCGATCGTTTGTGCGCTCCAGCGCCGTCATGCTTGGTCTCGTACGGAACAATCCGGAATGAAAATCTGAAGCCTAACACCTCTTAGTAAGTGACGGCTGACGGCTAATTTGCGAAAACTCTCGATGTCGCCGCATGGTCTTTCATAGCGGGCGCAGCGCGGTATCTTGCGAAAATTGGTTAATAAGACAGTTGGAGAAGAACGTGACCGTGGATACCACCCCATCAAATTCCGTCAGTCGTTCCGAACTGAACGCAAGGCATAGCCAACTGAACAGCACCTTTTTAAAGCGCGTAAAAGCTTGGATTGTAACGCATACTATTCCTGAGGCATTCCTGTACCCCTTCTGGCAGTGGTACGCCGGGGAGCGCATAGGCGCGGCCGAGAGGGGCGGCGCCAAGCCCCAGATAATTCCTGTGCAGGACGCTGTGTGGATCGAGGTCTACTGGACCGAGCGACCGCCGAATGGCGAGGTCGGCCCAGGGCCGCGGGCGTCGGTGATGGTGCTGGGAGACGAAATCCTTCGATTGGACTGTTTTGGAGGCCAGCAAGGCCACTACCATATCAATCCTCGCCAAGGCATGCTCACTGAACGGACGCCGGCGCGACTCTGTTTCCCGGAAGGCAGCCACGCGGACAACGTTGAGCGCACTGCATTCGAGGTCGAGTACAATCTTCCGGCCGCCTTATTATTGAATCGGATCCGCGCGATTCGCGAAATCAAAATAGATGACGAGAAACTAAGCCGGGCAGCCGCGCAGATGCGAGCTGCCATGCTTCAGCATTTGGCGGAGCATGAGGAGCAATTGGCAAGATTGGCCTGAATACTGGAATCTTGCAGGATCGTTTCAGGTAAGCATTAGGTGCGTGTCGTTGCATTTTCGATCGGTGACGATACTGTGCACAGAAATAAATTGCCGCAAGGCGGGCAGTTGCAAGAATTCCTGAAACGTAGTGTTCGTGATGCAAAATAGAATTGGTAAGCGGCGTATTGTTATTACCGGTGCCGCGGGCCGAATTGGCGCCATGCTGCGCCAGCATCTTAATCGTTCATCTGATTACGAATTCATACTCCTGGACCATAAGCGCGGCAATGAGCCCGACATTCGGGTGGTCGATCTGTCCAGCTATTTAACGGATTGGATCGAATTATTCGAGGGCGTTGATACCGTTATCCATCTCGCCGGGGACCCGCGGCCCTTGGCCCCTTGGAAGCCGTTGGCGGCTCACAATATCGAGGCCACGATCAACGTATTCCGCGCTGCCGCAAGATACAAAGTGAGCCGCGTCATTTTCGCAAGTTCGATGCAGACGATGGAGGGCTATCGCTACACTGGCCGACCGGTTCCCGCCGACGCGGCGCCGCGGCCGGTCTCGTTTTACGGCGCTTCAAAGCTCATGGGAGAGTCCATCGCCCGGTTTTTTACCGAGGAGCACGGCGTTTCAGCGATCTGCCTTCGCATCGGTAACGCGCAGACCGATCAGTCCCCGCCGGATCCTGCCTGGCATCATTGGGCACATTACAAATGGCTCAGCGCCGAGGATCTTTGCCAAGCGATGGAGAAGGCCATTCTCGCGGAGGGCGTTCCTTTCGCGGCGTTGCCGCTCGTCTCCGACAACGAAGGCATGCCTTGGGATCTGTCGGAAACACGGCGTATTCTCGGTTATTCCCCGGCGCACGGCACGGCGCAGTCTACGCCGCCGCTCTGGATGAGGTTCCGGCAGACCCTTGCTTGGGCGTATCGGCGTTGCTTCGATCCCAACTGGCGGGCCTACTGGGAATAGGCCGGCGTACCGGCCCAGGAGCTCTCAAGCCCTGAGCTTTTCCATTTGCGCCGCGACACGCCCGCGGTGCGTAAACCGGCTAAACGCGGGGAGCGAGAGCGCACGCCACCAAAGCCGCTGCACGACATGTACGAACGGTCGGCAGAGGTAGAGCAGGGGTAACTGGATCGCATTCTTCACGTCGAATTGCCAGCGAACATAGGACGAGGACGGAGCGAGAAGATAACCGAGCATGAGCCGGCGGGCCGGCCAGCTGCGCATTCTATTTGACCAAATTTCCTTGATTGCGGCGCGGCCGACCATCGCTTCCGAAAGGGCGGCTTCGCGCTGCGGTCCGGTGAGCCGAAGCGCACCCGCGGCACAGGCGTCGATCACGTCTGTCGGGACATCTGCGCCCAGCTGTTCGCTCAAATAGCGCAGCATCGTCAGCATGGGATATTCGAGTTTTGCCTGATGAACATAACGCAGGAATTCATCCCAATCCGGCTTGTTCGTCCCGTGGATCAGCAGCCAAGCGTCACAAACCCATCGGAGATTGTGCCGTGCGCGCTCGTGAAACGCGTTTCCCAGAACGTGGATCAGGTTATGCGCCGGTGCCAGAACGCGCACTGGTGCGCCCGCTATTGTCGCAGGTACGCTTGCGTTCCAGAGCGCGTCCCTATCCGCCGAATAAATCGGCGCATCGAACAGGTTCGTATGCGCGATGACGGGCAACCCCCAAACATGCCGAAACCCTTGGCGTGCGCCGGGCCGCGCTTCCGGAATCGTGGCCGGATGAAACTTGACTTGCTGGAGCACCCTAGCAACCTGGGCATGTGATTCCTCCGGCACCAGAACGTCAATTGCGTGGCAATGCCGCTCCGCTGGGGTTTCGTAAATTGTTCCCGCCATTGCACAGGCCTTCAATGCAACAACGGGAACGCCGGCATCCTTCAACGCGTTCAGAACGTTGCCACAAATTTTTTCATACTCGCGGTACCGCAATTCTTCGCGCAGCGCCGCCGATCGTAGATATGTCCAAAGTTTGGCATCAAGGTCGAATGCGTTCCGACGCGCCGCTCCATTCACCAGGGGTAGCAATCCCTTGAGCCCGGTTTGATCGTGTTCGAAATAGGGTTTTGGATTGCCCGTTTTGGTGGCGAAAAGCCGCCAAGCTTCCTCCGCATCGCCCGCCGGGCGGAAACACGCACGCAGCAGTGATGTTCGGAATTCATCGGGCCATATTATGGCGAGCGCGGATTCGATTTCGGCGAACACATCGTGTTGCGCCGAGTGGTGAGCGGTCGTCATTTTACCCGTCTGGGTTGGTCGACTGGCGCCGCGCGAGAGCCCTTTCGGCCAGGCGAAGAAGCAATGCGGATTCCATCCCGGCCCGTCTGCGGCTCCAATTGCTTGAATGCACGCGCCGACGGACAAGAACCTCGTCAATTTGCTCGATTACGATATCCATTGTTCTCGCCCGGTGCATCCACTCTCGCGCGTCGTTTTCCGGCACGCCGGCGTCCATTCCGCCGACGATATCGAAGACCCGGCGCCGCGCGAGCACACCCTGCCAGCTTGCGAGCCGCGGTTTGGCATGGTCGGTACCGCGCAACCGTTCTTCTTCCTCTGCCTGTTCCGCTTCCCAGAAATTTTCGATCAGGCAGTTGCAGAGTTCCGCCTCGGGCCGTTTCTGGAGCCGATCCATTTGCAATTCGAGTTTTTCCGGCACCCAGATATCGTCGGCGTCCTGAAATGCCACAAAGTCGGCGGTCGAAGCGCTGAATCCGCGGCTTCTGGCCGCCGCGGGGCCTGCGTTTTCCTGACGGATCACCTTGATCCGATCGCCGAATTCTTCGAGGACCTTCGGTGTATCATCGGTCGACCCGTCGTCGACCACCAGCACCTCAAGTGATGGGTATGTCTGCGCGAAAACGCTTTCAAGGGATTCGCCGATAAAGCGCGCCGAATTGTATACGGGAATAATGCAACTGATTAATGCCGACATGAAACTTCCACTTTATTTGATTTGCGAAGCCAATTCCCGCACGCTTTACAGCGGTAGGCGAAAATCCCTCTGGAAAAAGTTAATCGTCCCCCGCGTCGCCGTCTAGTCGCCTACCCTGGAAAGTTCGGGTAGCGGCGGATCCAGTGCAAACAGGTCGACCATATCATCGAATTTTGTAAGCTGCGGCGTGGCATAATCACCGGTAGCCGGCGTCAGTTTCGGTGCAGGCTGGCCAGCCGGTGCTTCGCTGTCGCTGGAAACGACAAGGCCCTCTTCCACCAACGTTTGGGCGAAAGTCTGAATATCATTTGCGACCGTGTCTTCGGCGACTCCGTAGTGTTGCGCGACCGCCGTCGAAATGGTGTTGAGGTCGTGGCCATCGGATACCAGCGTCCAAATGCTACCGCCGACCGCATCCAGGCTAAAGTACATTCCATTTGAAAGGTTAATCAGGATTGCTTCACCGTCCACAACCTTGCTGGCCACCTCATTTGTGTTCGGTTTCAAATACTTATGCATAGATAGGTCCCTTATTCCCGAGTTAATTATTTAAAACGTTTGTAACATGCCGCATTTTTCTAGATTAGGTAAAAATCAGTATTAACCCCTTTGATCGCGGCATACGATCATTGCGGCAGCCGGGCACGATCACTCGCGTTACGCGTCGGCGGCCACGGTTGCTTCCGCCGACTCCAGACGGCGATACAGCGCGTCATACGATTGTGCGTTCACTTCAATACTGAAACGTTCGAGCGCCGAGGCTCGCGCGGCCGCGCCAAACTTTTCCGCTAGATTGCGGTCTGCCAATACATCCTGCAGTCGGTCGGCGAGTGCAGTTGAATCGTCGATGGGCACCAAGAATCCCGTCGTGCCATCGACCACCACTTCCTTCAGTCCGCCCGTGAAGCTCGCCACCACGGGGCGCGCCATCAGCGCGGCCTCGAGCGCGGTTAGCCCAAAAACTTCTTGCCACCGTGAGGGCACGACGACGACGGTAGAGTCGGCGATTAAATCGTAGATATTTTCCGGAGCAATCCAGCCAGCGAAATTCACCGTCTCTTCGACGCCAAGTTTTTTGGCCTGCTGTTCCAAGGCCGCCCGTTCGGGACCATCTCCGGCAATGGTCAGATGCGCCTCCGGGATACTATGGCGCAGTTTCGCGAATGCCTCCAACGCAGTATCGAAACCTTTTTCGCGAACCAGTCTGCCGAAACAGAGGATCCGTGGCGGGCCTTTCGGGAGTGGCAGCGCCCGGGTGTCGCTTGTATCGAGGCCATTGTATATAAACGACGATTTTTCCCGAATTGCGGGGAAAGCCTCTACCAGGTCGTCGAGTGCGGCACGCGAAACAGCGGTTACCCATTCAGCCTGGTCGAACGCCCTGCCGACAATCGCGCCAAATCCACCGCTCGTGGTCAGGTCTAAATGGGTGGCGATCACCGTTGGAATTGGGGCGCGCTTGTTAGCTTCCATGTAGAGCGCAATGCTCGGCCCATAGAAATTCACATGGCCTATATCGGGATCGAATTCCTGACGTATCTTGGCGATTTTCTGGCGCAGCGACATGAATGCTGCGGGATCGCGCCCCCGCAATACGTCATGGATGGGAAGGCGGTGCACTGCCGCGCCGTCAACCGTTTCGAATTCGGCGCTGTCATCAAGACGAACGGTGATGACCGAGACCTCGTAGCCGAGTTCCTGAATCGCGCGGATGAATTGCCGGGAATAGGTCTGCACGCCCCCGATCAAGGGCCAATAGGTCTCGGTCCAGTAAAGCAAGCGCACGACGGTCAGCCCTCCAATTCGGAGCAGATTTTCCTGATCGTCGAGGCAATTTCATAGTCCCGTCCCAACTCGAGCCAATAGGCGGGTACTGTCGTAACCAGACCTTCCATTTTGTCGAGCGAAAACGATGCGGAACCAGGAAGGATCCATATGGAGGAGGGGGCCAGCATGAGCATTGCCTCCATGGTTTTTGCCCGGCGGTAGATCGTATCGGGGCGGTCAACGACCCGCGGCATGAGGATTGCGGAAAGCTTCGTTTCCGGCGCGAAGTGTGCTTTCGGGCAATCGGCCAAATAAACGGAGTCTTTGATTTCGTACGTCATATTTGGCGTATGTGCGATGCACGCGAGATCGGGAAACCGATTGACGTGGTCGATGAGGCAGGAGGCGTAGAGCGAATGGCCGATATAGCTGCCGTCTTCATGTGCGGCGAGGGCAACGTAGTCGTCGCTCAGAAAAGTAAAGCCATCGAGCATGCAAGAGATCGACGACGTACTCTTGCCGGATCCACCCTTGCCGACTATCAGTAGGCCCTGATCTTCATGCGCCACCAGGCCAGCATGAACAAATTGGATATTCCGGTCGTCGAGCCAGATCGAAATCAACCGGTGGAAAGGCCGCACCCGTTCATCCTGATGCAGAAATTCGCGTCCGCGAATACCGCCGACAATACGGCACTCCTGTCGGTCCAGCAGCATGGCCGACGCCGGACGTTGCGTAAAGACGAAGCGGTCCTCGTCGGCCAGTGATATTGTCCCGTTCGTATCCGCGTCTTCCGGCCAGTCCGCCCAGGAAATAGGCCCGACGTCACCGTCGTCCCAGATTTCCACGGTCAGTTCTGGGGCATCGGACGATCCGCCGCGCAAATGGCACAACGCCTTGTCGACATCGGCTGCCAGTTGCTTGCCGACAATCCGTATCCGCACCGGATGACCGGCGATCGTGTAATCGGTCTCGACCAGCGAGTCCGGTACCTGTGCGACCGCCAGTTCAAACGCTGGCGCAAGACTGCGCTTGGCCTGCTCGATGTCAATCAGCGCAGGAACTTTTTTAACGGATTGTGAATTAAGCATTTTTACCTCACTGGCAGATTTCGATAGCCTGCGCCTTGACGCGGGATTTGATTTCGGAACCCATGAAATGCCGGCGGTCGGGCGCACCGCGAACCGCTTGCGGCAGCGCATCGAACACGCCCCGCCGACGCAGTGAAGCCGCGAGGGCTGTCGTCAGTTGTTCATGGTTCGTCAGTTGAAAGACCTGTTTCCGGTCGGCGCCGGTCCCCTTTATCTTTGATGAGAACTTGGCATTGTCAGCTTCCGTAGCGTCGACGCGAAGGGGCCGCGATAGGAATTTACAATTTGCAGCGGCCCAATTCATATCGGCGTCGATCCTCGAAATAACAGGGAAAAAGCAATATGGCGTCATGATTAGCTCTATCGAAGATACCTAACAATATACCCGTTAGGGGTATTCCCGTTGGCACGACATAGTCGCGGCAAGCTCGAAATGGTTATGGCTGCCTGCTGCAAGCATTTGAAATTCCAGGTATCAGGGATTATTGGGGGTAGCCGGCGTGACGGTCTCATGAGCCGGAGGAGCTTGCCTATCTGTTCTCGACGATTCCCGATCGGGCACGGCCTGGGGGCGGATCAGACGCTGCTGACGGTGATTACATCTGTCACCTTCCTCCAGCGGGTTGGGGTTTAACACTCGGCGCAATGACGAACGCGACGGATCGGTCAAGGCGGCCCATTTCGTTGATGTGTAGAATGTAAGTGGTCTCCCCGACTGCCTTGAACTGGGCTCACGACCGCGCATGAGTCACTGTAAATTTTTTCCATGCAACGTAAGGCGTTCGCCAATATGGCCGCGATGCCGCCAAAAGATTTTCCAGATATGCTTGGCCCGGTGCATGTGCATATTGAGGCCGGTAGTCCCGCAGCTGTAGAGCAGATCGAGGTGGTACCGATTGACCGGTCCGGCAAGGCCTGCGAACCAGCGGGCCCCATTCATGAGGTGTTGCCAACGAAGCTGGGTGAGACAACGCTTGAGGTAACGCCTGGAGCGCGCGCCGTCGACCGCGATGGGCGGCGGCGGCGGCGCGCCCAAGAGTTCGACCGCCAAGTGCATCCGCGCCCGGAATAGCGCACCCATGTCGTTGCGCTCCATGCGTTCGAAAATTTCCGGCCAGTCAATTTTTCCTTCGAAGCGAGCACAAATCTTCGCAAGGTCGTAAAGCTGCCGTAGGCACACCAATCCAAGCGTGAAGCCTCTGTCTTGGACTTCTGAATGGAATATGTTGTGCGCGATGCGATGGCCGGGTTCAAGTGCAACGATCTTCAGGCCAGGTGCGTCCACGGGGACAGCCTTTTGCCACGCCTCTTCGACAGTCAGGAACTCGCGCTGTTCACCCGGGCGAATGTGAAGTTCGAGGCCGACAATATGATCCGGGTGATACATCGGCCGATAGTGATAGGTCCAATCCTCGTCTTCTTTGTCGGGAATATAGTTCGCGTCGCGTAATGCTTGAATACTGTCTTCGAGCCTGTCTGCTGGCACAACTATGTCAAGATCCGCCATGCGCCGCTCACAGAGCTCATCGGGTTCGGCTTCAAAAAGATGCAGACCGCCCTTCAACAACATAGGCGTAATATCGGCGGCGTTTAGAATGCGGATTGCCTGCTCCGCTTGCCGTTTGATGCGGGTGTTGACTTCCGTGGCCATGAGATAACGACGGCGGAATGCGCCTTGAACCGTCCGAGGTAACGCCTCGAGCAGTTTCCGGCGGCGCAAAGTGGACGCCAAAGCTGCGGTCATTCGCTCCTGATCGGCCAATTCGATGAGGCGCTTCCAGTCAACGCTGGCATCGGAAATCGCAGCGCCAAGTTCAGCATCCGCGTCGTTGTCTCCGTCGACGCGCAGAGCCCGCGAAAGCAATAGAAAAGTTTTAATCGTTGCGTCCATCACCTGAAATCCCACAAAAAATACCAATTAGAACGTGTGTCCCGCCAGTTGCCCGGGTTCCGCAATTGGCATCTGCCTTATGAATGTGATCAACCATTATCGACCATGTGTTTCTTTGACAACACGTCCTTTGGGGGTGGAATCGAAAAATTTGGCGTCGACAAAATCGAAATTATGGCGCTTAGGCGTCACCGCATGATCGAAGCACAGGTTGGATAATACTTTTTCCGATCGGATCGAGCCCTTATTTTTATATCTAATACCCACAATGAGCAGACTGAGTTATGGCGAAGGGAAAAATGCGGACCCGTCGACACAGGATCATGCGCCGGCTTCGGCCTGTGCGACCGCGGCTACCCGATTAATTCGGGAAGGCACGCCTGCTCCTGCTCCTCCGGAGGTGGCGCGGTGAAGACGGCGGTGCTCGGCTGCGGACCGTCAATGTCCGGTTAGGGGTCGGCTGAGGGTCCCAACTGATTGACCGGGTAGGTCCGCCACGCAGTCGTTAGCTGATCTCTATCGCTATATAAGCGGGCCGATGCCCGACAGCCGCAACCGTTTCAATGGAATATCGGTTCGAATATCTTGTAGATGCTGTTGGCGCCGGTGGCCGAGAGATGATGGCTATCGGAATAAAGAACGTGATCGTCACGCAGGACGGAGCACCCTTGCTTGTCGCACATAACCTCGTGCGGAAAAACCAGTTCGGCGCCGTATTCCGCCGCCACCTCAACCAGGGTCGAAATGACGAAGGCCTGCCGCTCCAGGAATTCTTCGTATGTCGGAGAAATCCGCCAATATCGACGCGTATACTGCTGCATCGCAAGCGTTTTCGGAACGGTCCAACCTATTTCGGGCGTGGGACCAATAATGACGACCTTCTTGCCCGCTTTGGTCAAAGCGGCAAGGGACCGCCGTAAGCCGCGAACAAATACGGCCCTATTTCCCGCAATAGTAGAAGAAACTGCTTGGTCGTCCGCGATGACCGGGTTTCTTCGGGCTTCAACCTTGTAGGAGGATCCATGCGCATAGAATGCCCATCGCGCATTTAGGATGACGATTTTTATGGTATCGCTGGCCAAGCTTGCGTCCATTACCGCATGATTGAAATCGTTGCATTTGAATGGGCGACGACCCATCGGTGTCGTAACGCCGAGAATCGGTGGACAGGCCGAAGCCGAGGCCATCAGCCCGGACCGGCCGGTCCGTGCGGCGGCCTGATTTATCGCCGGGAATAACGCCGCTGCGTGAGAATCGCCCCAAAGCAGGAAAGATTGGGTTGCCGCGCCTGTCCCTATCACGTCGCACATTTCGCCTTGGCGCAGTTCGTCGGGTGTATGCCGGTTTATGCAGTCGCGGCCGTCTCGACTCAGATCTTGTCCGGCAGATGCTAGGCGTATGACCGACTCCTGGAACCTGTGCGGTAGCCCCTCGGAAGCAAAAGCAGCGACGCCAACGGCCAGCGTCAACGCCATTGCACTTGCGCCGCCCACGACAACCGGACGTCGGGCAATTCGGCGACGGTCTCGAATCGGCTGTTCTACATACCGCCAAGAGAAGATCGCGAGTCCGAACGAGAGGGCAATGGCGGCAATCGTGATGTGTGGAGGAAGGTCATGCACTGACATGAAGTGCCGGAACATTACCAGGACCGGCCAGTGCCAAAGATAAAGCGAATACGATATCAAGCCTATGAACACAACTGGCCGTTGACTGAGGAAGCGCCCAACGCTTGTTGTCCCACTCATGCCGCCATAGATGATCAGCGCCGTTCCTGTGCATGGCAGAATGGCCGCCAAACCGGGGAAAGGGGTCACGGCCGTGTAAGCGAACACGCTAAAGAGGATGAGCAAAAGCCCGAAGAACGCGGTCGCGTTCCGGCCGCGTGGGCTACTAATTTTTGGCAGGACGCCGAACGCCAACAAAGCGCCCAACAGCAGCTCCCAGGCCCGTGACGGGGTTAGGAAAAACGCTGCATCTGGATGTGCCATCGATGCCCAGACATTTACGGCAAGGGACAGGCCGAAGCATAAGGCGATCACATGGAAGAGCTTTCTCCGCGCAAAACGAAACAAGACAACCAAAGCGATCGGATAAAGGATGTAGAACTGCTCTTCTATTGCAAGCGACCAGGTATGCAACAGCGGCCGCAATTCGGCCGAGCCACTAAAATAAGAGGATTCCTGCCAAAAGTGGAGGTTCGAGACAAACAGCGTTGCCCAAACAGTCGACGTCCCGAATTCTGCAAAGTCCTGCGGCAGGAGTAGACAATACGCGACCAGCGAACAAATCAGAATCATCGTGAAAAGAGCTGGAAAGATCCGCCGGACGCGCCGCTCGTAAAAATTCCTTATTGAAAATTTGGCCTGCCGCAAATCGGAAAGAATGAAATTGGTGATCAAAAATCCGGATATGACAAAGAAAACATCGACGCCTAGGTAGCCACCGTCAAAGCCACTTATTTTAGCGTGGTACATCACGACAACCATCACGGCAAGTGCCCGAAGGCCATCGATATCTGATCGGTATTTTTGCATAATTTAGTTGAGTAAACTTTCTTTTACTCGTCTATTCTCCAATAAATCCTACTACTCGCCAGTTAGTGTCAAACATTCAAAATAATAAATTCCCGGACAACATCTATATTATTTCATAGAAGCACTTTAGCTTGATCGAGAACTTGATGAAGCAGGTACGCTCACCCAGCCTCTAGATCAAAATAAATTCCTCATTACCAGCCACATATGCGTCTGATGAGCAAAGCCTAACACAGAGCAGCGGGAGCAAATACCTGCCCCCGAATTATCATTTGAACTAAGTATTCGGTATGAGTGAGGCTGGTATGGCGAGAGCGACACGCCGGACCGGGGCGATCTGGAGCTCAAATGCAAGCGCAATTTCTACGGTTGGAAACTGCGCCTGCCGGTGGTGTCGGCGCCCTATGCCGCCGGCGTCACTGCAATCGCAAACACGCACCCCTGAGGGTGCTCCAGTGCAAGGTTTTGCGAGCGAGTTCTAAGCAGGGCGGCTATTCGGTGTCGCCTTCGAGCCGGTATCGGCACGCGGTTTGTCCTTGCTCAATGGATTTTGCGCATCAACTATTTGTTATTTGATGTCCTGTGCGGGGGGATTTGGCGGTGCCGACGCGCCGAAAGTGTGCCCTGGATCGGTCGCTAGCGAATAAGGATTTGGGCACTGTTCGCCGAGCCACATGCAAAAGGCTGTATTAGGGCGCGAGATGTTCTCATATTAACGACAAATTGGCTGCGGATTATTGTCGGATCATTACCGCACGGCCGGCGAATTCGGCTGAGTGGCGCTAAAAGGTTACTGGCAATTCCTAATTGCCGCATTAATAAATACCAAATTGTGGTACTTCAGCTAAATCGCGGTACGGCTTTCGCCACATTGCAAAACCCCCAAATTCCAAGCAAATATTGCAAGGAGCAAACCGCTATTTGATCAAATTCTTACTGCGGTAAGTTTCTTCCAGTAACGAATGGGGGATCGGGTCATGGCAGGTGCAATGTGAATGTCGCGCCTGTAATTCTTGGTCTGTCCGGCGACGCACTGCTTTATACAGAGGGCGATGGTCCGCTCGTGATTGAGCAGGGCGGCAACGCGCTGGTGACCGATGTTGATTCTGCCGACTTTGCCGGCGGCGCACTGATAGTATCAATTGCTGCAGGCGGCGATGCCGCCGAGGACGTACTGTCAATTCGCGACAGTGGCACACCGGGTTTCGGGATCGAGGTCTTGGGCGATACGGTGCTGTTTGACGGCACGTCGATCGGAACCTTCACCGGCGGTGGGGGCGGCACGGATCTGGTCGTAAGCCTGAATGGATCAGCGACCGAGGCGACGGCAACGGCGCTTGCACGGGCGATCACCTATGAAAACATCAATATCTCTGCGCCGACCGTTGGGCCTAGGACGGTGCAATTCGTGCTAAACGACGGCGATGGCGGCGTTAGCACGGCCATCGACGCGACGGTGACGGTATCGGAGCTGATAACCAATACTCTTGATGTTCGCGTTTCCAGTTCCGCGGATGATGCGGAAGAGCGCCTCAGTAGCGGTGCAATAGGACTTGACAGCACCGATCTTGAAATGACTCTCGAAAGAGCGGAGCAAATTGTCGGCATCCGCTTCAACGGGATCGAAATCCCCAAAGGCGCCATTATCACCAACGCCTATGTGCAATTCCAGGCGGATGAAAGAGATTCTGGCATCGCATCGCTTACGATCCACGGAGAAGACGCCGACAATGCGTCGCAGTTTTCCACGGCGACCGGCGATATCTCGTCCCGGGCGACAACGGCCGCATCGGCGCTGTGGCAACCGGGGGACTGGAATTCCGTTGGAGAGGCGGGGCCAAACCAGCAAACTGCCGACCTGTCCGCTGTACTTCAAGAAATTATCGACCGCGACGGCTGGGTCTCGGGCAATTCGCTGGCGCTGCTCATTTCGGGGTCCGGCAAGCGGGTGGCGGAATCTTTCGACGGCGCCCAAGGCGCCGCGCCGCTGTTGCATGTCGAGTATCAATTTCTCGACGCGGGCATTCCGACCGTCGACCTCGATGCGGACGATAGTTCCGGGACAAACGGGAATGACTTCTCATCGACCTTCTTCATCGGCGATCCGCCCGAAGCGATTGCCGATACGGACGTTGCCATCGCCGACAGCAACGGTACGACCCTGGCATCGGCGACGATAACACTCACTAGTCCCGAGGCCGGCGACACCCTTCTATCAGGCTCGCTTCCGGCGGGTATCTTCCTGGATGGAAGTTCGACGGCGACGACTTTGGTTTTGACCGGTACGGCGTCATTGGCGGACTACGGCACGGCGATCCGTGCCGTTACATTCAACAACACATTGCCAAATCCAATAGAAGGCGACCGGACTATTGAAGTGGTGGTCAATGACGGTACTGTCGATAGCGCGCCCGCGATTTCGACCATCTCGGTGACACCGGTACCGGCATTTTTCACGTTCGAGACCCGCGTTTCCAGTTCTGCGGACGATGCGGAAGAACATGTCAACAATGGCGAGATGGAGTCTCTCACCAGCAGCGATCTCGAATTGACGCTGGAAAGTAATGAGCAAATCGTCGGCATCCGGTTCAACGGCATCGAGGTACCCAAAGGCGCGATAGTCACGAACGCCTATGTGCAATTCCAGGCGGATGAAACAGACGGCGGCGTCGCCAACTTGACGATCCGCGGCGAAGACGCCGACAGCGCGCAACAGTTTTCCTCGGCGAATGGCAATATCTCGTCCCGGGACATGACGACAGCGTCGGCGCTTTG
>CAYYBI010000609.1:0-5620 GCA_964469835.1 uncultured Rhodospirillaceae bacterium | reverse complement strand
CGTTCGGCATCGACTTCAACGGCATTCGAAGTCTCGTCGGTCGAGCGTTGTCCGGGCCGCGGCCGCCCGAACCGGTCGAGAGTGCGCCGGCGCAAGAATGTGTGTTCACCGAGGATTTCGATATCGGCGAGATCCTGCCGGCGTTGTTCCACACGGATGAGGATGCTGGCCGGTTCGTCACCGCCGGGGTTGTGATCGTCCGAGATCCGGACACCGGCGTGCACAACGCCTCCTATCATCGGCTGCAACTGCTGGGGCCCAACCGGACGGCGATCAAACTCGACTATGGGCGGCATCTACGGGCGGCGTTCGAACGGGCGCAGCGGTCCGGCGAGAGCCTGCCGATTGCGGTTTGCATCGGCACCGACCTTGCCCTGCAATACACCGCGGCCACCATGGGATCGCAGATGCCGGAAACGGCGGATGAGATCGCGGTTGCGGGCGGCCTCGCGGGCCGGAGCCTGCCGGTGGTCAAGGCGATTACCCAGGACATCATCGTGCCGGCCGAGACGGAAATCGTTCTCGAGGGCAGAATCCTGACGGACGAAACCGTCTCCGAGGGTCCCTTCGGCGAATTCATCGGCTTCCAGTCCC
The DNA here is from genome assembly GCA_964469835.1 of uncultured Rhodospirillaceae bacterium. Classification (GTDB taxonomy): domain Bacteria; phylum Pseudomonadota; class Alphaproteobacteria; order UBA8366; family UBA8366; genus JAOTYV01. The sequence goes on along the minus strand of CAYYBI010000609.1, from coordinate 5,026 downwards.
CGGAGGGGCAGGCGCCGGTCGTCGAAATTACCGCGCTGACCCATCGGCGGCGGCCGATCTATCATGCCATCAACGGCTATGGCCGGGAGACGGTGATGCTGCGCAAATACGTCCTCGAGGCCAGCTTGCTGCAGGTGCTTCAATCGGCGGCGCCGATCGTCAGCGACGCGGAGATGACCGCCGGCGGCCTGCACCGGTTTCATGCGGTTCTCCAGGTTCGCAAGACCATGCCGCAGCACAATGGATTGCAGCGCAATGCGATTATGGCCGCGTTCGGTGCGTTGAAGGATCTCGACCTGGTCACGGTGGTCGATGACGATATCGACATTCGCAATCCGCACGACGTCGAATACGCAATGGCGACACGGTTCGAGGCGTCGCGCGACCTGATCCTCATTCCCGGCGCGCGCGGACATGAATATGTGCGGGTCAGCGACGATGGCATTCGCACCAAGCTTGGCATCGATGCGACCGTTCCGTTCGAAGAGCGCGACCGTTTTACCCGGTGCGCTTTCCTCGAAATGGCAGTCGATGATCGGCATCTTGCCAACGCGCATGACGCGGTCGCGGCGCTGGTTGAGGATTGATGTGTAGGCTCCGCTGGAGAAACCGATGGTAAAGACCGGCGATGAACACCTTGAATTGCTTCGCGACGGCCGCGAAGTGTTCCTGCGTGGCGAGCGCGTCGCCGACGTCACGGATCACGGAGCATTTCGCAACTCGGTCCAATCCGCCGCAACGCTGTACGATTTCCAGGCTGCTCCGGAGAATGTGGAGTTGCTCACCTTCGCGTCGCCGGACACCGGCGACCGGGTAAACCGGCAATGGCAACAGCCGGCGAGCTATGAGGAATTGCTGACCCGGCGGCGCGCGCTGGAGCGCTGGGCCGAGACCCATTACGGTTTCATGGGGCGGTCGCCGGACCACGTCGCCTCCTGCATCAGCGGCATGGTGATGGGGGCCGAGCTGTTCGACGGCTATGACAAGCAGCGCGCCGGGGCGCTGCGCGATTATTATCGCTATGCCCGCGACAACGACCTGTTCCTGACCTACGTCATCATCAACCCGCAGGCTGACCGGTCCAAGGCGGCGCACGAACAAGCGGATGAATATCTTGCGGTGGGCGTTGTCGACGAAGACAGCGAGGGGCTGACCGTGCGCGGCGCGAAGATGCTGGCCACTTCAAGCATCATGGCCAACGAGGTTTTCGTCACCTGCATTCAACCGCTCCAGCCGGGCGACGAGAAGCATGCGCTCTCCTTCGCCGTTCCGATGAACATTAAGGGACTCAAGATCCTCTCGCGCAAATCCTACGAGGAGGCGGCGCCGTCGGTATTCGACAATCCCCTGTCGAGCCGTTTCGACGAAAACGACGCCGTGCTCTATTTCGACGACGTCAAAGTACCCTGGGACCGTGTCTTCGTGAACCAGGACACCGAGATGACCCTGAAGCAGTTTCACGCGACGCCGGCGCACATCTATCAGAACTATCAATGCCAGATTCGGCTGCTGGTGAAGATGCGTTTTCTGGCCGGTCTGGCCCATCGCATCGCCGAGGTGAACGGCACGCTCGGCTTCCCGCAGGTTCGCGAACAGCTTGGCCAGCTTTCGGCCAATGTCGGCCTCGTCGAGGGACTGCTTTACGGTATGGAGGCAAAGGGGCAAATGGTTGGCCAGTACTATGTGCCCGACCGGCATCTTCTCTATTCGGCCCAGGTGCTGACGCAGCAGCTTTACCCGACAGTCGTCAACACGCTGCGCGAGCTCGCGGGCGGCGGCATGATCATGCTGCCTTCGGGTGTCGAGGATTTCGCCAATCCGCAGCTCGCCGAATTAATCCACAAGACGCAGAAATCGCCCGCCGCCTCGCCGGAAGAGCGGGTTAAGTTCTTCAAGCTCGCCTGGGATGCCGTTGGGTCGGAATTTGCCTCGCGGCACGTGCAGTATGAAATGTTTTATGCCGGCGCGTCCTTTGTCACCCGCGGCCACGCCTACCGGACCTTCGATTGGAATCAGAGCGCGGCGCTGGTCGAGCACATGCTGGACAGCTATCCGACGCCGACGCGATAGATCAACGAGAACAAGGAGCCATCATGGCGATCACCAAGGAGCATCGGGAATTCTATGCGCTCGACATGGATAGCGGTTGGGAAGTTCCGGCAGGTTACCCCGACGGCATTCAACAGAAGATCCTGTCCGGCAGCCTCGACGAGGAGGGCAAGCGCGGCAGCCGGACGCGGCTGCTTCGGTTCGATCCCGGTGTCTACACGACCGAAGCCTTTGTCCATGACTACTGGGAAGAAGTCTTCCTCGTTTCGGGCGATCTGACCGTGGGGAATGATGCAAAGGGCGAAGGCGGCGAGCCATTCGCCCCGTTTACCTATGCCTGCCGTCCGCCGGGCACCCATCACGGACCCTTCAAGTCGGAGACCGGCTGCATGTTGCTGGAGACCCATTATTTCGATCCCGTTTGACCGGGTTCGCCCGCGAAGAGCTGGAAACCATTATGCTGAGATTTGAGGTCCAATGAACATGAAAGCGCCCGATCTGAAGGCCCTGAAAGCCTATCTGGGGAACGGCTTGAAAAAGGGCGGCGGTTACCCCGATTTGCATCATCACATCCTTGCCCTGGCGGAACAGGGACGGCTGGTCATGGTCGACCGGCCGGTGAACAAGGATACGGAGATGCACCCCCTGGTGCGCTGGCAGTTTCGGGGCGGGCTCAAGGAATCCGACCGCATGGCGTTTCTGTTCACCAACCCGACCGATGCGAAAGGTAATAGCTTTGACGGCTGGGTGCTGGTCGCGGGGTTGGCCGGCAATCAGGCAATCTACAGTATCGGCATGGGGGCGCCGGTCGAGCAGATAGGCGAAAAATGGTTGCACGCGATCGCCAACCCCATTGCGCCGGAAATCGTCGACGATCCGCTGTGCCAGGGAATCGTTCAGATTGGCGAGGCGTTGTCCGCGCCGGGTGCCGGGCTCGGCGCTATCCCGGTGCCGATTTCGACGCCGGGTTGGGATTGCGCGCCGTTTCTATCGGCGGGCCACTACATCACCTGCGATCCCGATACCGGAATCCCAAACCTCGGCAATTATCGCGGCCAATTGAAAGGCCCGAGCCGGCTCGGCATGAACCCCTCGGTCGAGCAGCGCGCCGGTATCTATCTGCACTGGCTGAAATACAAGGAACGCGGCGAACGAATGCCGACGGCGGTGGTCGTCGGCGCGCCACCGGCGGTCTCCTTCACCTCGGTGCAAAAGCTTCCTGAGGATATGGACGAGATTACCGTTGCAGGCGGGTTGGTAGGGGCGCCGATCCGGATGGCCCGCGCGAAAACGGTCGATCTTCTGGTGCCGGCCGAGGCCGAATACGTCATCGAAGGCTTTATCGAGACCGACTTCCTGGAGCCCGAGGCGCCGTTCGGTGAATCGCACGGCTATGTGAACCTGCAGGAATTCAACGCGGTGATGGAAGTGACGGCGGTAACGCGCCGGCGCAATCCGGTTCTGACCTCCTTCATCAGCCAGGTGACGCCGAGCGAATCGAGCACGATCAAACGGGTCGCCTACGAACCGCTGTTCCTGCAGCATTTGCAGAGCACCTTGGGCATCCGGGCGGTGAAACGGGTGCACATGCATGAACCGCTGACCAGTGTCGTCGCACTCGTTGTCATTCAGATGGCGCGCAATACGTCCGAGACCGAAATCTGGCGCGCGCTGTATGGTGCGTCCGCGCTGCATCGCTTCGCGGGCAAGTGGGTCATTGCCGTCGATGAAGATATCGACCCGGAGAACAGCGACGCCGTTTTTTGGGCCGCGTGCTACCGCTGTCAGCCGCAATACGATCTGCGGGTTCTCGATCGCAAGGACCCGGGCCATGGCCCGCGCGGTCCACGTGACGGCGGCGAGAGTGCGGCCGTCCTGATCAACGCCACCCTGCGCGGCGACTACCCGCCGGTCGCGCTGCCCAAACGGGAATACATGGAACGCGCGCGTGAGATTTGGGACGAGATCGGCCTGCCGCCGTTCGAGCCGCAGACGCCGTGGCACGGATATTCCCTGGGCGACTGGTCCGAGACCTTCGAATCCTTTGCGGCGATGGCCGTCGCGGGCGACGGTTTCAAGGTCGGCGACATCGTGGCCCAGCAACGGCGGTCGGACGTTGAGATGAACGACCCCGTCGTCGATGAGAAAGAGTGAAGCATGTCGAATTTGGAACTTTCATTCACCGTTCACCAGGGCGGCGAGACAACGCCGCTAACATTCGCGCCCACCAATCTGGTGGTCGCTGGGTGGACCGGGCGGGACGCGGCCGAACGCGACAAACACATTGCCGAACTGGAAGCGCTCGGTGTGGCGCGACCGGCGAGCACGCCGATATTTTATCGGGCGTCGGCGCGCCGGTTGACCACCGACGATAGTATCGAGGTTTGCGGTCCCGACAGCAGCGGGGAGGCGGAATTCATCCTGTTGGCCGATCAAGGCCGACTGCTGGTCGGTACCGCGTCGGATCATACGGACCGCAAGGTGGAAACCTACAACGTCACGGTATCCAAGCAGATGTGCGACAAGCCGATGGCCGCCGACCTATGGGATTTCGAAGATGTCGCCGACCATTGGGATCGTCTGACGCTGCGGTCCCATGCCTGGATCGATGGAACCCGCGTCCTCTATCAGGAGGGCGCGGTGAGCCGTATGCTACCGCCTGGTGAACTCATCTCGACCTATACGGGCGGCGAGCACCACTTGCCCGACGGGACCGCGATGCTCAGTGGTACGCTGGCGGTGGAAGGCGGGATTCGCCCGGCCACGCGCTTCGAATTCGAACTCGAGGATCCGGTTCTCAACCGGCGCATCGGCCACGGCTACGACATAACGACGTTGCCGAACCGGGGGTAATCGGCCGCCCTGCGTACCCGCGCCTTAGTACAGCGACATTTCCTCGTTGGGACAGACGTCGGTCACCATGTCGTCGCCCGCGAGCGTGTCCGCCAGATCGGCGGGGCCGAGCACGCCGTAGATG
>CAYYBI010000608.1:0-15706 GCA_964469835.1 uncultured Rhodospirillaceae bacterium | reverse complement strand
CCAAGGCAGATTTCGCATCATCTTGTTATTCCGCCAATCGGATGCGGGGGTCGATATACGCGTAGAGGATATCGACCATCAGGTTGATGAGGAGGATAAGCACTGCGTCCATGATGATGACGGCCTGCAGCAGCGGATAATCCCGGAAGATCACGGCTTCAAACGTCAGCCGGCCGATGCCGGGCCAGGCGAAGACGGTTTCCGTGACGATGGCGCCGGTTACCAGGCCCCCCATGAACACGCCCCACAGGGTGAGCACCGGGATCAGTGCATTTCGCAGGCAATGCTTCCAGACCACGGTTGTCTCGCTCAAACCCTTGATGCGGGCGAGCTTGACGAATTCGCTATCCAGGATATCCAGCATGCTGGATCGGATCAGCCGCATGAACCCGGCGACAAGAAAGGTGCCCAAGGTGATGGTCGGCAGGACGTAGTGAAGGGGCGTACCCATTCGGGCGGAGGGCAGCCAACCCAATTGCACGCTGAAGACATAGATCAACAGGATTCCGAGCCAGAAGTTGGGCGTGGCGATGCCCAGCACGGCGATGGTTCCCGAGACCCTATCGATCATGCTGCCGCGGCGCACCGCCGACACGATGCCGAGCGGAATGGCCATGATGATCGCCAGAATCATGGCGGACGGCACGATCTTGAGGGTGTTGGGCAGGCGGGAAAAGAATATGTCCACCACCGGTGCGCGGTACCGGTGCGACACGCCGAGGTCACCTTGCACGGCATTCACGATGAAGATGCCGAATTGCTCGTGCATCGGGGCATCCAGCCCGAGCGTTGCGATCAGGGCGATACGGTCTTCCTCGGTGGCGTCTTCCGGTAGCATGAGGTCGACCGGATTGCCGGTGAGACGTCCCAGGAAGAATACGATCGTCGTCACTAGGACGAGGAGGATGACCCCCTGCCATAGCCGCTGCACGATATAGCGCCGCATTTTCTTTTTTCTTTCGGCAAGGGGAGTCCCCGCGGCCGCAGCGGCCGCGGGATGGAACCCTTACTTCCAGACCATTTGCCCAGGCAGAGGCATGCGTTCGAAAACGTCACCGAACTCGTGGCGTCCGGGAATCGGTTTGAACGCGCCGACCTTCTTGGGATTGACGGCCCAGTAGCCCATCCCTTCGAGGATCGGAACCGCCACCCACGAATCGGCCACCAACTTGATCATGCGGTTGGTGTTCTTGGTCCGTGTGGCGTCGTCCTGCTCCGCTACCACAAGCTTGTGAAGGCTGTTGAATTCCTTGCAGAGCGCCGGACAGATTTTGTTGTCGCCCTTGGTGTTGCCGAACAGATGCGACAGGCTCTTGCTGTGAAAGCCCGACATGTATCGGGCGACAGCGACCGGCCGGCCCGCGGTGCGATACATGGAAGCGCCGCCCCGCAGTTTCTCTTGTCCCCGCCGTAATGCGCGGAAGGCGCCCCACTCATAGTGCTTGTATTTGACCTTGACGCCGATCTTGCTCCAGAAGTCGGCGACGGCCAGACCGATCTGGACCATGTACGGGGTCCCGGGCAGGGCGGTATTGGCGAATTTGAGATCGAAGCCGTTCGGATACCCCGCCTCGGTCAGCAGTTCTTTTGCCCGCGCCGGATCGTAACGAAGCGCCTTGCGGCTCCACTTCCGCCATTTCTTGGTGTCCATATCGACGCTGTAGCCGAAGGTGGCGAAGGGCATCGGCCACCGGGCTTCCCCGTTCATCACGTGGTCGATGATTTGCTTGCGGTCGATGGCGAGCGAAAGGGCTTCCCGCACACGCTTGTCGGCGATCGGATTGTTTTTCTGATCGTCGCGATACGTGCCCCAGAAATAATAGACCGCCTGCATCGTCGATGGGACCGAGACCACTTTCAGCTTGGCCGATTTGACCTCCTTGAGCGATTCCGGGCTGATGCTGGCAATCGCCGCCTCGCCGGTCCTGACCATGGCGACCCGGGTGCTTTCCTCGGGCACCAGCAGGAGGATCATCCGTTTGAATTTCGGTGTGCCGCGCCAGTGCGGGTAATCGACCGCTTCATACTCGATGCGGTCGCCCGGCACGCTTTTGACGATCTTCCAGGGTCCGCTGCCGACCGGATTTTTGCGGAATTCGGCGACGCCGACCTTCTCGATGTATTTCTTGGGCATCATCTGCCCTTCCTGGAACACCGCCCGGCTCATGCTAGCGGGAAAGTGGACTTGTACCCCCTTGGTGTTTACGCGCACGGTGAGGTCGTCAATCACCTCGATGCTCTTCACGTTCCGCCGCAGCGCCGCCGAACGAGAGGCAACCGACTCCTTCGACATGGTGCGTTCGAGGCTGAACTTCACATCATGCGCGGTGAGGGGGTCGCCGTTGTGCCATCGCTGGCCTTTTCGGAGATAGAAGGTCCAACTGAGGCCGTCCTTGGAGAGTTCCCAGCGCTCGGCGACTCCCGGGCCAATGCCGCCCTTTTCAAAGTCGAACCCGACGAGCGAGTCGAATACGGGCGCCTGAAAGTGTGCATGCGATGCCCGGGTTTCCAGGATCGGATCCAGGTTTTGACCGCCCAGGGTGTCGAGGGCAATGACAAGTGTGCCTTTTTGCTCCGCTGCAATCAGCGGGGTCCAAGTGAAAGTCACAAGTACGAAGGTTATCAACAGGCCCGTTAATAGTCCGCGATGTTTCATGACGCACCTCACTCCCTGAATGGCAATAAATTCGTTGGCTAGTCAGTCTCCTAAAGGTTCTATGCGTGGTGTTCTGTTTAAAATGATGCCTCGATATTCAACGCCGGTCAACGGCACCCCCCTACCGGAGGTGCGTGTCAGTGGGTTTGCTCGGGCATCGCGCCGCTTAAATCACCTTCTTTTCCCTGAGATCCCGAATCCGGGAATCGCTGTACCCGAGGTGCTGCAGGATGGCGTCGGTATGCTCGCCCAGCTCGGGGGCGACGCCGATCTTGGCGGGGGTTTCGGAGAAGTGCCACGGCGAGCCGTGCACCTTCAACCGCTTGCCGTGCTTCGGGTAGTCGACCTCGGTGACGTATTCGTTGGCGAGAACGTCGGGATCGTTGGAAGCTTCGAGCAGGGTGTTGATGGGCGCCGCGACGATATCGGCGTCGCGCAGCAAGGCCACCCATTTGTCGCGGCTCCCGGTGGCGAACAGGTCGTCGAGAGTGGCCAGCATCGCCTCCCGCTTTTCCTCCGAGGTGACCGCGACGCCAAGGTCGGCGAAGCCCTCTTCCTCCATGCGCGCATGGAAGCCAAGCGCGGTCATGGCGTCCTTCCATTTTCGACCGCCCATCTGAAACACCAGGGGTTTGCCCTCAATATCGGTGAAGCTGGCGCTGATGGCGGGACGTTCCGCGGTACCCGTGATGCGCGCCTGGCCGGTGACCGGATTGTCGTCTTTCCACATGGTCGTGGTGAATGTCCAACCCATCAGCCGGGTCAGCCCGCCGAGCAGCGAAGTGTCGATCTTCTGACCGACCCCGGTGGTCCTGGCGCAATGCAACCCGGCTAGTATGCCGCCGAAGGTAAGTATCGCGCAGGCCTCGTCGGCAACCGACACCACGCCGGTCCGCAATGGATTGCCGGGTGTCGAATAGGCTTCGGCGATGCCGCCGAGCGCCTGGCCGATGGCGTCTGTGCCCGGCAGCGCCGCGTGAGGGCCGCGGGGACCGTAGCCCGAAATCGAGGCGTAGACGATTTTCGGATTGATCTTCTTGAGGTCTTCATAGCCGAAGCCGTTTTTCTCGGCGGCGCCCGGCCGGAAATTCTGGCCGAAGACATCGGCTTGCTTCACGAGTTCGTAGAGGATTTCCCGGCCCTCAGGGGCCTTCAAGTTGAGTGTGAGGCTTTTCACGCCACGGTTATTGGTCTCGAAATAGGTACTGGGGAAGCCGGGCATCTTGCTGCTTTGGCGTGAATTGTCGCCGACGCCCGGCAACTCGATCTTGATCACCTCGGCGCCCAGGTCGGCCATCAGCATGTAGGGAACCGTCCCGGCCTGCGCGGTTGAACAGGCCACCACCTTGACGCCGTCGAGTGGACCGACTGATTGAGCCATGATTGCCGACCCTCCTTTGTTTTATCCGAAACGGGCGCGTGCGCGGTCTGTGGCTGGAAAAGCGTATAGGTCGATTCCGGGCGGTGCGGTTTCCTCGTCGTTCGGATTTTTCGATGGCGGCACGGCATGCGGCCGGTGCCCTTCGCCTAAAGTATGAACGTGCGGCGCTTCGATTGGCAAGCCGACGGCGCCGCGATCGTCCGGAGCGAAGTTTCTGAGCCCTATAATCCGGCCAAGCTTGCTTGCGCCGATTTTCGATTGGCGTCATGCTTCGGGCTCGCCCCAAAGCCGCCACCGGAACATCGCCATGCCGATTACCGTTTCGCCCCAAAGTCCCAGTTTCTTTGCTGAGGTTCGGGGGGTAGACCTTACCGGGCCGCTCGATCCTGAAGATTTTGCCGAGATCGATGCTGCCTTCGATACCTATGCGGTGCTGGTATTCCCCAGTCAGTCGCTGACCGACGAACAGCAGGTCGCCTTCAGCGCCCATTTCGGGCCGGTATTCACCGCGACGAATTATCACCGGCCGGGCAAGGAACGCCGCTTGCGCCCGGAGATGGCGGACATTTCGAATATCGGCCATGACGGCGGACTGCTCTCCGCGGATGACGAACGCCGGCTGCACGGCCGCGCCAACCAGCTCTGGCACACCGACAATACCTTCAAGCATATCCCGGCCCGCTGTTCGCTGCTGGCGGCGCACGAGATTCCGCCGAGCGGCGGCAACACCGAATTCGCCGACATGCGGGCGGCCTACGACGCGCTGCCTGAAGAGCGCAAACGCGAAATCGATGGCCTGATTGCCGAGCACAGCATATTTTATTCGCGCGAGAAGATGGGCTTCACCGGGTTTTCCGACGGTGCCCGCGCGGAATTGCCGCCGGTTCAGCAGGTGCTGGTGCGAACCCATCCGGCGACCGGCCGCAAGGCGCTGTACATCGCGTCGCATGCGTCGCACATCATCGGATGGCCGGTGGAAAAGGGCCGTCAATTGATCGAGGAGCTGCTCGAATTTGCGACGCAGCCCCAATTCGTGCACGCGCATCGCTGGCAAACGGGCGATCTGGTGATCTGGGACAATCGCTGCACCATGCATCGCGCGCGGCCTTATGAAGAAATGACGCAGCGGCGGGTGCTGCATCGAACGACGGTGTCCGATGAAATCAATTCGGTCGAGCGCGCGCGTCAGGAACGAACCAGCGCCGCCTAGCACATTTGGGGAGCTTGCGAGAAGATGGACAAGTCGCGGAACACGGTGTTGGAAAAACTGCGCGCCGGCGAGGTGGTGCTGGGGCTGTCGGTGCGCATGGTGCGGTCGGGGGAAATCGCGAAGGTCGCCAAGGCCTGCGGCCACGACTGGATCTTCATCGACATGGAGCACGCGCCGATCACATTGGAGAAGGCTGCGGAGATTTCGATTGCGGCGCTCGACACCGGCATCACGCCGATTGTCCGGGTCGCCGGCCACGAGCAGTTTCACATGGCACGCGTACTGGATGCCGGTGCGATGGGCGTCGTCGTGCCGCATGTCAACACGGCCGAGGAGGCGCGCCACGCGGTGGCGTGCTGCCGCTTTCCGCCGGTCGGCCATCGCTCGGTCGCCGGTGGCTACGCCCAGCTCGGCTACCGCACCCTGCCGGCCAAGGAAGCGACCGAAACGCTCAACAACAACACTTTGCTCGCCGTGATGATCGAGACGCCCGAAGCGGTGGAGAATGTCGAGGAAATCGCCGCCGTCGACGGCATCGACGTCATCTATATCGGCAGCAACGATCTCCTGATGGAAATGGGGCTGCCGGGCCAGTTCGGCGGCAAGGAGCTGGAAAAGGCGGCCAAGCGGATCATCGATGCGAGCCTCGCCAACGGGAAATTCCCAGGGATCGGCGGCATTCGGGATCCGGAGATGGCTACGAAATTCGTTCGCATGGGCTCGCGCTTCCTGACCACGCACAGCGATTTCGCCTTCCTGATGGAAGCGGCGTCGGCCCGGACGGCATTGTTGCGGGCCGCGGTGAAGGAAGCGATCGGCGGCTGAGCGGCTTCTACTGAGACACTTACGACATCGTCATTCCGGACAACGCAAAGCGCTGATCCGGAATCCAGAGGATGTCGAGATTCGTGGATTCCCGCGTGCGCGGGAATGACGGCGTTACCTGCAATCTGCTATCGCGCGACAGTCTCCGTGCTCAACCGCGCCGCACGTTGGAGCCGCCATCCACCGGCAGCGCGACACCGGTGATGAAATTCGCCTCGTCGGAGGCCAGGAACAACGCCGCGTGGGCGACATCCCAGGCGGTTCCCATGCGGTGGCGCAGCGGCACCTTCGCATCGCGCTCGGCGGCCACCTCCTCGCGCGGTTTGCCCCATTCGCGGGCGCGCGTATCGACCGCCATCGAGGTGTCCATCAATCCCGGCAGGATGACATTGGCGCGAATGCCGTATTCGGCGTTTTGCAGCGCGATCTGTTCGGTGAAGGCAATCATGGCGGATTTTGTCGCGGTGTAGGTGACGTAGGGATAGCTGGTCCACGCCGCCATCGATGAGATATTGATGATCACGCCGCTTTCCTGCGCGCGCATGATCGGCAGGGCATGTTTGCAGGCCATGACCGTGCCGCGCAGGTTGATTGCGACGATCCTGTCGAAGGCTTCCTCGGTAATTTCGGTGACCGGCGCATCGCCGCCGGAGATGCTGACGCCGACATTGTTATGCAGCACATCGACCTGGCCCCAGCGTTTATGGGCCGAGCCGATGACCTCCGCCAATTCCGATTCAACCGTGACATCCGCCTTGCCGGCCACGCAGGTGCCGCCCTCTTCGGTGATCATGGCGGCGGTTTCCTCCGCCGAGGCGATATCGCGGTCGACCGCCAGAACCTTCGCCCCTTCGCGCGCGTACAGCACCGCCGCCGCGCGGCCATTGCCGATGCGTTCGCCCGGGCTTTGGCCCGCGCCCATGACGATGGCAACCTTGTCCTTGAGCCGCATGGTTTATCCCTCCTGATGCGAATTCGGCGAAGCGCCACCGCATGGAAACCATAACGCCGGATGTCGGCATGTCCAAATCGCGCACCGCGCAGGCCCGGGCTTGTCCCGGATGCGCTGTTGTAAGACCCTTCCCTATCCGGCGGGCGTCGCAAATCGGCAAAAAGAGTAGGAGTAAGGGGATGAGTGAAGGGCTGGAGTTCGTTGATGATCCGGGTCTTGCGGGAAAAGTCGCAATTGTTACCGGCGGCGGCGCGGCAGGCGACGAAATCGGCAATGGCCGTGCGGCGGCGATGCTGCTTGCGCGGGCGGAAACCCAGGTCCTGGTCGTGGACCGGTCGCTCGAATTGGCCGAACGGACGGTCGAGTTGATCGCCGCCGAGGGCGGCAGGGCATCCGCTTTCGGCGCGGACGTTACCGACGAAGAGCAATGCCGCGCGATGGTCGCGGCGGCGCTCGACCGGTTCGGCCGGCTCGACTTCCTGGACAACAATGTGGGGATCAGCAGCCGGGCCAGCGTGGTCACGGAGGATCCCGAAATTTGGCGCCGGGTCATGCAGGTCAATGTGGAGACCATGTTCCTCACTTCGAAATATGCCATCCCGGCCATGATCGAAAGCGCCGGCGGCGGGGCGATCGTCAACGTCTCGTCGATCTCGGCCTTGCGGCCGCGCGGCCTGACCGTCTACTCGACGTCGAAGGGCGCGGTCATCGCGCTGACGCGGGCGATGGCCGTCGATCACGGCCCGGACCGTATTCGCGTGAACTGCGTCGCACCCGGTCCGGTTTTCACACCGATGGTGTCGGCCGGCGGCATGAGCGACGATGCGCGCGATGCGCGGCGCAAGGCGTCGGTGCTCGGTGTCGAGGGGACCGGTTGGGACATCGGCGGCGCGGTGCGCTTTCTGCTGTCCGATCACGCGCGCTACATCACCGGCCAGACACTGGTCGTCGATGGCGGCGCGACATTGGTCGGACCGGGACGCGATTCCGGCCGGAAATATTGATCAGCATATGAGCGGACAAAGTAAGGGAAAGAGTCTGATGCGCATACACAATCTGTATATGGACGAGGCCGGCGAATCGCACTTTCGGGATATCGAGGTCGAATGGGCCGAAGAGCGCGGCGCCAGTAAATATTCCGAGCGGCTCCCGGCGACTGGAATTATTTTTCGGGAGACCTCCGGCGACTACGACCTCGACTGGCACCCGGCGCCGCGCCGGCAATACATCATCAATCTCGACGCCGGCGCTAAATTAACCGCCAGTGACGGTGAAAGCCGCATCATTGCCGCGGGTGAAGTCATCCTGGTCGAAGATATTGCCGGCAAGGGGCACCTCTCGCAGTCGGTAGGCGGACAGCTCCGCCATTCGATCTTCGTTCCCATCGAAGACTGAAGGACCGGCATTGCGATGGTGGTGGCGCGGCGTAAATTGCCGTATCGACAAGACGCGCGGCCAAGGGCATCCTAGCAAGTGCGGGACAGGGGACCATTGATCCGCCAGGACAGGGAATCATTCGATGGGAAGCATGAACAATACTTTGACGACTGCCGCACCGGCCGCCGGGCGCGCAATTGACTCCACCCGGATCACTGCGGTTGCGGCGATTTTATTCGGCATGTTCTTGGTATACGGGGCGGGGTTTGCTCAACCGGACCTGCTGCACAATGTTGCGCATGATAGCCGCCACTCTATGGCGTTTCCATGCCACTAACCTACTCGAATCACTGACATAAAATGATGTTTCGGCGCCTGGTGATCGCGGCGCTGGCCGCTGGCATGGTTGCCGGTCTGGTGCTCACGGCGGTGCAGCATTTCACGACGATCCCGCTGATCCTTGCGGCGGAAAAATTCGAGGCGGCAATGCCGGCGCCATCGGGCAGCGCCGCAACCGCCGGCCATCACGGGCATGGCCATGAGTCGACAGCGCCGCCCGAGGGCGGGTTCAAGCGCCTGTTGCAGACCGGTCTTGCCAATGTGGTGATGGGTGCCGGGTTTGCGTTCGTCCTGGCGGGGTGCTTCGCGCTATGGGGGCGCCCGGTCGATGGCGGTTCGGGCATGCGCTGGGGCTTTGCCGGTTTCGCGATATTCACGCTGGGGCCCGGGTTGGGGCTGCCGCCGGAATTGCCCGGGATGGCGTCGGCCGCGGTCGAGGTCCGTCAATTCTGGTGGGGAGCTGCCGCCGGGAGCACGGCAGCCGGGTTGTGGCTACTCGTCTTTCGCCGGGAATTGGTGGCGAAGGTGGCGGCGATCGCGATCATGGCGCTGCCGCATCTGGTCGGCGCACCCCATGCCGATACCGCCAGTGCCGTGGTGCCGCCGGAGCTCGCGAGCCGTTTCGCTGCCGCCTCCATCGTCACCTCGGCCATCTTCTGGTGCGTGCTCGGATGGGTCGCCGGTGTCTGCTATCGGCGGCTCGCGGAGCGGGAGGCCGACAGGGGCGCGGCGGCAGGAATTTGAGTTTGGGCAATGTCTGCGCGACAATCAGTTAAGCGCGGTAACCCCTGAGAGAGGAGACGATCCGTTATGCTCGATCTTGTCATTCGCGGTGATCAGGTTGTTACGCCCCATGGCGTCGATGCGCTGGATGTCGGTATTCAGGGTGACAAGATCGTTACCCTCGCTGCACCGGGCACACTGAACGAGACCGAAATCGGCCGGATCATCGATGCGACGGGCAAGATCGTCATGCCGGGCGGCATCGACCCTCATGTCCACTGTTTATGGCACTTGCCCGCGCCCGACGGCGGCGAAGACATCGTGAGCGGCCCGCCGGAACAGGTGAGCCAGGCGGCACTTTTCGGCGGCACCACGACGATTATCGATTTCGCCCAATGGCGGCACGGCCAGACGGTGCAACAGGCGATCGAAAAACGCGACGGCGATTGGCAGGGTAAATGTTACTGCGACTACGCCTATCACGTGATGCTGCAAGGCGAGATTCCCGACCAGGTGCTCGATCAGCTACCCGAAGCGTTTCAGACCGGCTACGCCAGCCTGAAGATCTTCACCACCGACATCACGCCAAGCCGCAAGGGCCGCATGATCGACTACGGCGATATCTGGGAATTATTGCAGGTGACCGCGCGCGAGGGCGGTATCGCGGCAATCCATGCCGAGGACAACGACATCGTCATGCATATGTACGACAAGCTCATCAAGGAGAAGCGGGTCGGCTTCGAGAACATGGCCGAGGTGCATAACACGTTGTCCGAAGATCTGGCCTTCCGCCGCATCATTCGCCTGGCCGAGAATGTCGAAGGCGCGGCGCTCTACATGATGCATGTCAGCGCCGAGAGCGGGGTCAATGCGGTCATCGAGTCACGCGCGAAAGGCTATCCGATCTATGGGGAAACGCTGCATCAGTACCTCTTGTACAACAAGGAAGATTATCACCGGCCGCACGGCCAGATCTATCACACTTATCCGTCGCTGAAGGCGGAGTCCGATCAGGCGGCGCTGTGGGGCGGTATGTTGAACGGCTCGATCAGCACCGTCGCCACGGATGAAATCTGCTGTTCCCTGTCGGTCAAGGTGCAGGGCGAACGGATCGACGATTGCACCGGCGGCAATTCCGGCGTCGAGCCGCGGATCGGCGTGATGTTCACGGAGATGGTCTCGAAGCGCGGCTATTCGCTCGAAAAATTCGTCGAAATGACCTCCAGCAGCGCGGCCAAGATCATGGGCATGTACCCGCGCAAGGGCGCCATCGCCGCCGGCAGCGACGCCGACATCGCCATCGTCGATCCCAGCGAAAGCCGCACCGTGCGCAAGGAAGATCTGCACAGTACCGACTACACGCCGTGGGAAGGGCACGAGGTGACGGCGTGGCCGGTTATGACGATCCTGCGTGGCAAGGTCATGGTCGAAAACGGCAAGTTCTTTGGCGACCTCAAAGACGGCATTTATCTCTCGCGCAAAATTCCGGAGTCGATCCGCGGCGGCGCGGCACTGTAGTTTGAGGGAAATACCTGCCGCGCCGGCACCGGCCGTATGACGCCGGACCTGTTCGCGGCGCTTGCCGTCGCTACCGCCGCCGGGCTGATGCGGGGGTTTGCCGGTGTCGGCTCGGGCATGCTGATGGCGCCATTTTTCATCATCCTGTTCGGCCCGGTAGACACGGTGGCGATCATCATTCTGCTGGAGCTGGCTGCCACGGCGCAGCTCCTGCCGGGCGTCCGGAAGAAAATCGATTGGCACGTGGTGGGCCCCATGGGCGCGGTCGCGGCCCTGTTCATGCCGGTGGGAAGCTGGTTGTTGGTGTCGCTCGATGCCGATCATATCGCGCGGGGCGTCGCCCTGCTGGTCCTGATCTTCGCCGTGGTGCTGTTGATCGGCTGGCGGTACGAAGGGCCGAAACGCCTGCCGATGACCATCGGGGTGGGGGCGGCGTCCGGCGTGCTGATCGCGTTGACCAGCCTCGGCAATCCGCCGGTGATGATCTATCTGTTGTCGAGCCGCGACAGCGCGGCGACGAACCGCGCCAACTTCACCGGATATTTCGCGATCACGCTGTTGACGCTGATCCTGTGGATGGCGTTGACTGGATTGATTAGCGGCGAGTCGGTCCGGCGCGCCGCGCTGCTCATCCTGCCGTTCCTGGCCGCCGTTTGGATCGGCAGCCGCCTGTTCCGGCAGTCGAGCGAGGCGCTGTATCGCCGGATTGCGCTGGGTCTTTTGTGCGGCGCGGGCCTGTATGGGTTGTTGCGGTAGCCGGATGACCGGGCCCCTCGGTAAGCTCAAGCGTTGGGCCGGTTTGGTCAAACGGGATTGTTATGCCCTGTACCTGGCGGCGCGCGATCCTCGGGTGCCGTGGATTGCGAAGGCGCTGGCGCTGATTGTCGCCGGGTACGCCTTCAGTCCGATCGACCTGATCCCCGACTTCATTCCGGTGTTGGGCTATCTCGACGATGCGCTGATCCTGCCGCTCGGGATCCTCGCCGTTGTGCGGCTCATTCCGCCGGATGTGATGGCCGACTTGCGGGCAACCGCCGCCGCCCGTCTTGACGCGTCGGCGCCGACCAGCCGATTCGCGGCGTTGGTCATCGTGCTGATCTGGATCGCCGGATTGGCGCTCGCCTATGCCGCGTTTACAGCGGGATCGTCTTGAACTCGCCGGGCGCGGTGATCTCGATGAGCTCGAGGTCGTCGGAACAACCGATTTCGTCATGCACGATGCCCGGCGGCTGCAGGCAGCTATCGCCGGCCTTGAAAGTGTGTTCGCCGTGGCCGTCATAGGTGAATTTGATCCAGCCCTTCAGCACATAGAACATTTGGAAATCGAGCACGTGCTGGTGCTGGCCGGTATCGCGTGATTCATGCGAGATGCCGGGTTTGAGGCGAATGACGTGGGCGTTGTAGGCGCCGTGCGTGGCGTCCTTGATGCCGAGGTCGCGGTATTGGAAGAAGCCGCGCGGGCCATCTTCCCAGTGTGCGTCCGTCGCGTGGCTGGTGCAGAAATCTTGATCGGTCATGGTGGTTGTCTCCTGAGGTCGTAAACTGCGGAAGTCTCAATACCGCGGGTCCGGCGCTATGTCGGGTTGGTTTTCCGGTGCGCCGGCTTCGAATTCGGGTCGGGCGAGGCAGGCCTGTTCGATTTTCAGCAAGGTTGGCGCGACGGTCAAATCCACTTCGCGGCGACGCCAGTTGTAAAGTTGCGCCACGAGAAAACAGTCCGCGGCGGTTGGTGCATCGCCGTGGAAAAAACCGCCGGCCGGGCGTTCCTCGGCCGCCAGTCGTTCGAGGATCGCCACGCTTTCGGCAGACCAGTATTGGAACCATTCGACCAGGGTATCGCGGGAGAAACGCGTCTCCAGATAATCGCGCACCCGTTTCTGGGTACGCCCCTGCACATCGCCCGCCACCGAGTATACGAAACCGCGCACCCGCAGCCGGCCCGCACCGTCGCGCGGCACCAGCGGTTTGTCGGGATAGTGCTCGTCTAGATATTCCATGATCGACAGCGTCTGGCGGACCACCGTTCCCTGATCGACCAGTACCGGCACGAAGCCGTTCGGGCTGAGGCGGCGGTAGGCGTCGCCATGCTGTTCGCCTGCCGGAATGTTGACCGGCACATAGTCGTAATCCAGCCCTTTGACGTTGAGCATGAGGCGCGCGCGGTGGCTCGAGGTCGAACGCCAGTAATTGTATAGCTGTAGCACCGCGCCGGCCCGCCCTGTTCCGCGTCAGCCGAGCAAGGGCGTGTAGTCGTCGAGCAGACGCAGCACCGAGTTCCGGTCGGCCGAGGGCAATTCTAACAGCGCCCGCGTGACGCCCGCCTCGGCGTAGCTGTCCAGCACCGCTTTTTCCGCGGGCGCGCGGAACACGGTCACCGACAGGGATTTCATGTCGCGGCCCGCTTCGTCCGCCGTCGCCTGCAGGCGCGCCATGCTCTCGGCCGCGTCGAAGCCGTGGCTCGCGCGTGGGAACCACCCGTCGCAGAACTCGACCACCCGGCGCAGCGTGTATTTGCTCTCGCCGCCGAGAATCACGGGCGGGTGCGGTGTCTGCACGGGTTTCGGGTAGGACCAGGATTTCTCGAACTGGACGAACTCGCCATGATATTCGGCGACTTCTTCCGTCCATAGCGCCTTCATCGCCAAGATGTGTTCCCGCATCTGCTTGAAACGGGTTTCGTACTGCACGCCGTGATCGTTCATTTCTTCGACATTCCATCCGCCGCCGATGCCGAAGATGAACCGGCCGCCCGACAGCCGGTCGAGGCTGGCCGCGCATTTAGCCGTGACGATCGGATCGCGTTGTGGCACCAGGCAGATTCCGGTGCCGAGTTCCAGTTTCTGCGTTGCCGCCGCGGCGAAGGCCAGAGAGACGAACGGATCATAGGTATGGGAATATTTTTTCGGCAGCTCATCGCCGCCGCTCCAGGCGGACTTGCGGCTGATCGGTATATGCGTGTGTTCCGGCACGAACAGCGAATCGAAACCCCGATCCTCCAGAGTGCGGGCGAGTTCCGCAATTTCGATGGTGTATTCGGTGGCAAAAATGAAGACGCCGATACGCATATCCGTGTTCCCCTGATAATCGCGAATTCGTTGCCTCGCCACCGTGCCATATGGCGGGCGGGCGACACCAGACTAACATGCCTGGGCGGGGATTTTAGACGTTGTGCAGGACGGCTTTGAGTTTAGTCGTGCGGGCTTAGGCGGCGCCTTGGCTTCGGCTCGCCCAATCGTCGTCCTCGGCGCTTTCCTGCGCCGCAAAGAATGGCGGGATGTCGCCGGCGGCGATCGGCTTGGAAAAGAGATACCCTTGCGCGTAATCGCAGCCGAAGTCTTTCAGCATCTTCAGGGACGCTTCATTTTCGACACCCTCGGCACAGACATGGAGTCCGAGATTGTGGCCCATGTCGATGACGGTCTTGGCGATAACGGCGCTTTCCTTGATCTTGTCCATGCCGAAAACAAACGACTTGTCGATCTTGATCTCGGAGAACGGCAAGCGCTGCAACTGCACCAGCGACGAATATCCGGTTCCGAAGTCGTCGATCGACAAGGAAAATTCCTTGATCCGGAATCGTGCTAGGACGTCCATCATCTTTGCGGCGTCTCGCATGCTCGCCGTCTCGGTAAGTTCCAACGTGAAATTGTTCGGTTTCAGACCCGCCGAATGACACATATCCGCCAGCGAATCGGGAAGGCTCAAATCATGCAGATTGGTGGCTGAAATATTGACTGCCAGGTTTATGTTGAAGTCATCCGCGGCCCATTTCGCCAACTGATCGACCGCGTTTCGCATCACCCAGTCGGTCAGCGGGCCCATCAGGCCGTTTTCTTCCGCATAAGGCAGAAAGCTGTCCGGCGGCATGACAGCGCCCGACGGGGTCCGCCAGCGCACCAAGGTTTCGGCCCCGACGGCCGTGCCGGCACGGAGATCGATCTTAGGCTGATAAACCAGGAACAATTCATCATTTTCAATCGCCTGGCGCAGGCCATCGAGGCCGGCCGTGTCCGATCCGGTTTTCAACTTTTCCAGCAGGTTGCGAATTTCGGCGAGGCGGACGGGTTTATTCAGTGCGCCGCCCATTTCGAGGCCGAGTTCCGTCCCCAGTCGAATTGTGGTGTCGATGGTGCGCGAGTCGATCCCGCTGCACACCACAACCTTGGCGGTGGCGCCTTGGGCGGCCATCCCGCGCAACAGCTCGATGCCGTCAGTATCCGGCATCTGCAGGTCGACGATAATCACCGTCGGACACCAGGTTGCAAGCCGGTGGTAGAATTCATCCGCCTTATCGGTGTATGCTGTGACATAGCCGGACATCTCGCCGCCCTTCGCGACGATCTTCGCCATCTTCAACTCGTCGTCGATAATGAGCAGCCGCTCTTCGCCATTGCTCATATCAGGCGGCCTTCAGATTACGCTCGATCACCATCGCGAGTTCGAGCCGGCGGTAGGGTTTCATCAGCAGCTCGACATCGGCATCCGCGGCATCCTCCCACGTGTCCACGCCGGACGGCCGCGCCGTGAAGCCGGAGGTCAGGACGACCGGCAACTCCGGATACTGATCGGCGATCAGCGCCGCAAGACCGATGCCGTCCATTTCACCCGGCATCACAACATCGGAAAACACCAGATCGATTTCCTCTTCCTGCTGCAATACTTCGATGGCGGCGGACGCCCTGTCGGCTTCGACGACCCGGTAACCCAATTCGGTCAATTGCTTGC
>CAYYBI010000607.1:0-14373 GCA_964469835.1 uncultured Rhodospirillaceae bacterium | reverse complement strand
CTCCTTCTGGTCTTCCCGGGCGACCTGGCTCAGCACACGCATGTTGCCGTCATCGGGCGCCGAGGCGTTGAAGCAGACCGGACCGAAGATCGCGCGGTTCATTTCTTCATAACAGGGCGCTATTTCCGCCATCGTGTACCCCTGTCCGCCCCAATCCTTGGGCAGCGACAACGACCAAATGCCCTGCTGCTTCGCCATGTTCTTGAGACGCTCCAGCGGCTCCGGCGCAATATTCTCATGCGCATCGAAATTCGCCGAATCCGATTCGAGCGGAATGATATGATCGTCAACGAACGCCTTGATATTTTTACAGGTTTCTTCGACTTTGGAGCTGACGGTAAATTCCATCGATTACTTTCCTCGCGGATCGGGTGACCACGGCGCGGCGACCAGGATCTGGTTCTCCTGTTTCAAGAGAATACCGGCCTCGCCCATTTTCTTGACGTAGACCTGCCAGTCGGGATCGGCGCCCATCGCGGCCCGTTTCGCGGTGCGGTCGGCGAGATCCTCATAGCCCCAGATATGGGTGATTTGGTTCAAGGTGCCGACTTCGCTGAAATACCAGCCGATCGGTTGGCCGAGATGGCGCGTCTGCGGCTTCAGGCCGAGTTCCTCGTATATTTTCATGTAGATCGGTACGCCGCCCGGCTTGAGGCTGTAGATTCGTTTATCGACAATCATGCCGCCCTCCCTAATTTTAACTTCACTGAGTCTGTATCATGACGCCGTGCTACGGCAGCGCCAA
Source organism: uncultured Rhodospirillaceae bacterium (assembly GCA_964469835.1). Taxonomy (GTDB): domain Bacteria; phylum Pseudomonadota; class Alphaproteobacteria; order UBA8366; family UBA8366; genus JAOTYV01. Next base: position 13,628 of record CAYYBI010000607.1, on the reverse strand, counting down.
GCTGTGCCCGCCATCGACCGGAATGAACACCCCGGTCATATAGCGTGAGCCGTCGCCCGCCAGCAACAGCAGCACCCCATCGAGGTCTTCCGCCGATCCATACCGGCGCTGCGGGATATTCTTGACCATCCGTTGCCCGGCATCGCTCTCGATGTATTGTTTGGCGATATCGGTCGCGAAGTAACCGGGTGCAATGGCATTGACCCGGATGCCGAAGCGCGCCCATTCAAGCGCCAGCGATTTGGTCATCTGCACCAGCCCCGCCTTCGATACGCCGTAGGGCGTTGTGCCCTTTTGCGAGCGGATCGCCAGGACCGACGCAATATTGATGATATTCCCTGCATTCCCCCCCTCGATCATCGCACGAGCAGCAGCCTGGGACATCAGCCAGGCCCCCTTGAGGTTGGTGTCCATGACCCGGTCCCAGGTCTCCTCCGTGACGTCGATCGCCATGTCGGACGGCGCCACGCCGGAATTGTTGATGAGGATGTCGACACCGCCGAACGCATCGACCGTTTGGGACACCGCCGCTTCGATGCTCGCCGGGTCGGTGACGTCAAGACGAATGGCCACCGCTTCCCCGCCGGCGGCAGACACTTCCGCGGTCAGGTTCTCCAGCAGCTCCATGCGCCGCGCCATCAGCGCCAGCCGCGCACCTTCGCGCGCCAAGGTCAGCGCGAAATGCCGCCCGAGCCCGCTGGAAGCGCCGGTTATCAGGATCCGTCGCCCTTGCAGGTTGTGGCCGCTCATTCACATCTCCCTTGCGCGCTCGCGCAGCACGAATTTCTGGATCTTGCCGGTCGACGTCTTCGGCAGCAGACCGAACACGATCGTCTTCGGACATTTGAAATGCGCCAGATTGTCACGGCAATAGTCGATTACATCCTGATCGCTCAACGCAGTTCCGGACACAAGAGTGATGAATGCACAGGGCGTTTCCCCCCACTTCTGATCCGGTCGAGCGACCACCGCCGCTTCCATGATTTCCGGATGACCGTACAGCACATCTTCGACTTCGAGGCTCGAGATATTTTCACCGCCCGAAATGATGATGTCCTTGGCGCGGTCCTTGATCTCCGCATACCCGTCCGCATGCAACACCGCAAGATCGCCGGTGTGAAACCAGCCACCTTTGAAGGCCTCTTCGGTCGCCGTGGGATTCTTGAGATAGCCTTTCATGATGGTGTTACCGCGTAATGCGATCTCGCCGATCGTCTCGCCGTCGGCGGGCACCGCCAGCATCGTCTCCGGATCGATAACCCGCTGATCTTCCAAGGTGGCGACATTCACCCCTTGCCGGGCAATCTTGCCGACCTGTTCGTCGAACGACAGCTCATCCCACTCGTCCTGCCAGAAACACGCAGTGGAAGGCCCGAAGGATTCGGTCAACCCATACCCATGCATGACCTCGAAGCCCATTGCCTGCATTCCGGCCAGAACTGCGCTCGGCGGTGCCGCGCCGCCGGTCAATATCTTGATCGGGCCATGGGTAAACGTGCGCTTCACCGCATCCGGCGCATGCATCAGCATATTGAGCACGATCGGCGCGCCGCTCATTTCGGTAACCTTGTGCCGGTCGATCAGCATGAAGACTTCCGCCGGTTCGACTTGCCGCAGGCAGACATGTGTCCCGCAGGCCGCGGAAAGCCCCCAAGTATTGGTCCAGCCATTGCAATGAAACATCGGCAGGGTCCAGAGATAGACCGTATCCTGATCGAATCCGAAACTGATCGCCGACCCGAGGGAATTCAAATAGGCGCCCCGATGGTGGAAGACGACGCCCTTGGGGTTGCCGGTCGTACCGGAGGTGTAGTTCAGGGCGATCGCGTCCCATTCATCCGCCGGATAGCGCCACTCGAAATCGGGATCGCCGTCCGCAATGAAGGACTCATAGTCGATCTTCCCTAACAATTCACCGGCGTCGGCCATTGGATCGTCGATATCGATCACCAGCGGGCGAGTCTTGGCCAGCGCCAGCGCGGCCTTCACGGTCGGCGAAAAAGCGCGGTCCGTCAGCAGAACCTTGGCCTCACCATGATCCAGAATAAAGGCGATGGTCGCCGCGTCGAGACGGATGTTCAACGCATTGATAACCGCGCCGATCATGGGCACGCCGTAATGGGCTTCCAGCATCGCCGGTATATTGGCGGCCATCACCGATACGGTATCGCCGCGGCCTACTCCCTTGCGCTGCAGCACATCGGCGAGCCGCCGGCAACGGGCGTAGAACTCGCCGTAATCGATCCGCCAATCACCATGAACTATAGCGGTTTTCCGCGGGTATACCGCCGCCGCCCGTTTCAGGAAGGTCAAGGGCGTCAGTGGCTGAAAATTGGCTTCTACGCGGTCGAGATCGGTATCGTAGGGGGACGGCTTGCGGATCACGAACGGCACCTCCTTTCAAAGCCCGGACGGGCCGTCTGATTAACGATCCGGCGTTATTTCTTGTCCTGGCGCGGGACTATGGTTCTCCGCCGCGCCATAAAGGTCAAGCACCTCAAACGGCGGGATTCTTAGTGTGCCAAAAATTTGCGCGGATTTAATAATTATTAACCTAAATTTGACGATCATGAGCCTAGTTGGCGATCGATTACCCGGTCCGCGCGGCCTCTGCCCTCTTGATGACATGCAGGAAGGCAACCCGGCGACAACGATTGGTATTGCCAACATGGAATGTGTCGGGTTAATCCGGTGCAGTCGAACCGCAACGCCTGAAGGAACGAAACCGTGAGTGAAAAGGGCGAAGTCGAAGTCATCAACGTGCCGCACGCCATTCGCCTGAAAGTTTCGGGCGGCGGCGCAATCAGCGAAGCGATGCTGAAAAAGGCGAATCAGGTGATCGAAGAAATGACCGCCAATTTCCTCGATGTGTTGCGCGTAGAAATCGATAAGATGGCGACGCTTAGTCAAGATGCGAAAACCGCCGCGGACAAGAGCGCGCTTGTCGAGCAAATATTCGAAGTCGCCCACGATTTGCGCGGCCAGGCTTCGACCTTTGATTTTCCCTTGGTTACTCGAATTGGGTCATCGTTGTGCCGCTTTACCGAAAGCGCGGACCTAACGGATGCGCGCGCGCAAGAAGTCATCGACGCCCACATCAGTTCGATGAAGCTAATCGTGGCCCAAGGGCTTCGCGGCGACGGCGGCGCTGCCGGACAAAAGATAGCAACCGGTCTCGAGATTGCCGCCAAAAAGGTCCTCGGTTAAACCCTGTCCCCTGCTTCCGGCGTTTCCACAGTTATCGTTCGCGCATCCTTGTGATTTGACCGCGCTAAGTGTTGGCGCGATGCTAATGCTCCCTATTTCCAAGGAAAGCCGCCGTGCAGATTGATATTTTCTCCGATCCGATTTGTCCGTGGTGCTATATCGGCAAACGCCGGCTCGAACGGGCACTCGCGGCGCGAAGCGATCTGAGGCCGGAGCTTCGCTGGCGGGCTTTCCAACTCAATCCGGCCATGCCGGAGGGCGGCTTGGAACGCAAAAGCTACCTCAGCGCAAAATTCGGCAGCGCGGCGGAGGCTCAGCGCCTGTACGGCCAAATCAGCCAGGTCGGCATGACCGAAGGCATCAACTTCCGATTCAACGACATTGGGGTGACACCAAACACGATCAACGCGCATCGGCTGATCCGTTATGCGACGCGGGCCGGTAAGCAGGACACGGTCGTCGAAGCCCTGTTCCGGGGTTATTTTCTGGAGGGCCGCAATATCGGCGCCAGCGACACACTCGTCGACATCGCCTCGGAATCCGGATTAGACCCGGAGCCGACACGGCTCTACCTGGAAAGCGCCGACGACGCCGCGCTGATCCGCGAAGAAGACATGCGCGGCCGACAGATAGGCATCGAGGGCGTGCCGTATTTCATCGTAAACCAGGGATACGCGCTGTCCGGTGCGCACGAGCCGGAAGCCTTCTACTCGCTGTTCGACATGGTGAACGCGCAAAGCCGCGAAGCGGCCGCATCGGATTAGCCAACGCTACCCCGCGGCCACGGCGATTTCGGACATGCGGCGAACCAGGTCGCGCACCCCGGTGACCCGGTCCGACGGAGTCTCCCAGCGCGCCATTTTCACTATGCTATGGTCGGGGCGTAGCCGCATCGTGCCGGCCTGCTGCTGAATATAACCGATCAGCCCCTCGGGATAAGCAAAGCTGTTGTTGCGGAAGGAGATCGCGGCTCCCTTCGGACCCGCGTCGACTTTTTCGATGCCAGCCTTTCGGCAAAGTTGTTTTATTTCAATAAGTTCCAGAAGATTTTCAACCTCATTTGGTAACGGACCAAAACGATCCACCAGCTCGGCCGCAAAGGAATCGAGGTCGGCGCGGCTCTCCAAATGTGCAAGCCGGCGATACAGGCCGAGCCGGACCGACAAATCCTGAACGTAGCGTTCAGGAATGAGCACCGACATGCCGATCGTGATCTGCGGCGACCAGCCGGCTTCCTGTGCCGGGCTCTCTCCGCCGTCACGTTGCTTGGCGATTTCCTCTTCCAGCAATTGCTGATAGAGCTCGACGCCGACTTCCTTGATATGGCCGGATTGTTCCTCGCCCAGCAGGTTGCCGGCGCCCCGAATATCGAGATCGTGGCTGGCCAGGCTGAATCCGGCGCCCAACGTGTCGAGCGCCTGCATGACGGTCAACCGTTTCTCCGCCGATTCGGTCAGCGCCTGTCCCGGCGGCAGGGTGAGATAGGCATATGCCCGGGCCTTGGACCGGCCAATCCGGCCACGCAATTGGTAAAGCTGCGCCAGCCCGAACCGATCGGCGCGATGCACGATCATGGTATTGGCCGTGGGAATATCGAGCCCCGCCTCGATGATGTTGGTGGCCAGGAGGATGTCGTATTCGCCCTGTCCAAACCCGGTCATGACGGATTCCAGGGTTCGCGTCGCCATCTGCCCGTGCGCCATCGCAATCCTTGCTTCGGGCACGAGTTTGGTCAGCCGCTCCAGCACAAGATCGAGATCGGCAATGCGCGGGCACACGTAATACACCTGCCCGCCCCGAAACTTCTCGCGCATGATCGCCTCGCGGATCGCCACCGGGTCGTAGGGCAGGACAAAGGTGCGCACTGCGAGCCGGTCGACCGGCGGGCTGGCGATGATGCTCATTTCGCGTACGCCGGCCAGCGCCATCTGTAAGGTGCGCGGAATCGGCGTCGCCGTGAGAGTCAAGACATGGACATTTGTTTTCAGAGACTTCAGCCGTTCCTTTTGCGCGACGCCGAAATGCTGCTCTTCGTCCACTACCAGGAGCCCGAGATGGTTAAACGCGATACTCTTGGCCAACAGCGTTTGCGTGCCGATAACGATATTGACCGACCCATCCGAAAGACCTTGCCGGATGTTCTCGGCGGCGGCATTCGGAACCAGCCGCGAAAGCTGTTCGATGCGGAGCGGCGATCCGGCGAACCTGTCGACGAAGGTCTGGTAGTGCTGCATCGCAAGCAGTGTCGTCGGGACGACGATGGCGACCTGATATCCGTTCATGGCGGCAACGAATGCCGCACGGATCGCCACCTCGGTCTTGCCGAAACCCACATCGCCGCAAATCAACCGGTCCATTGCGCGCCCAGACTCCAAATCCGCAACCACATCGTCGATGGCGTGCTGCTGGTCGTCGGTTTCGGTCCAGGCGAAGCGAGCGCAAAATTCCTCGAACACGCCCGCGGGCGCTGGCATCGTCTCCCCTTTGCGCATCTCGCGTTCCGCGGCCGTTTTCAGGAGCTCGCCGGCGATCAGGCGGATGCGCTCCTTGACCCGGGCCTTACGGGCCTGCCACGCCGGTGCGCCGAGCCGGTCCAATTGGGCATCCGACTCGTCGGAACTGTAACGCGCCAACACATCCAGGTTCTCCACCGGGACGTAGAGCCGGTCATTCCCCGCGTATATCAGGCGCAAGCAATCGTGCGGCGCGCCGCCGACCGTAAGGGTTTCCAATCCGTCATAGCGGCCGATCCCGTTGTCCATATGGACTACCAGATCGCCGAGGCTTAGTGCGGAGATTTCGTTGATGAATTGCTCGGCACGACGGCGTTTGCGGGGCGGCCGCGCCAGCCGTTCGCCCAGGATATCCTGCTCGCTAACGACAACCACCTGCTCGGTGGAAAATCCCCGGTCGATATCGAGTGTGGCCACGCGAAGCGCGCCGGGCGTGCCCGAAATCGCGGCGTGCCAGCTTTCCGGGCTTTCCTGATTCTCCAACCCATGCTCGCGCAGCAAGGTCCCTAGCCGGTCGCGCGAGCCGTCGCTGTGGGCCGCTACCAGCACCATCCGTTTGGACTCGGCCGCGACCAGATCGTGAACCGAATCGAAAGGATTGCGGTCCCCCCGTGCCCGTTCTTCCGAGAAATTGCGGCCTGGCCGTGCACCGCCGTCGATCCGCGATGCTTCGCCATCCGGCGCATCGAAAGGAGTCAGCGCGGCGACTGCCCGTACCTTCAAATTCGCGCACCATTCCTTTTCGAGCACATAGAGCGAGTCCGCCGGCACGGGGTGGTAAACCGGCCCGGCATCCGACGCCGCGGACCGTTTTGCCATCGGCAACATGTCGTAACGTGCCTGGTAATAGTCCCGGATCAGTTCATGACGCGCCGAAATGGCAGCGTCGACCTGATGGTCAAGCGTTATCGCCGCGCCGGGCAGATAATCGAACAAGGTTTCGAGGTCTGCGTGGAACAGCGGGAGCCAATGTTCAAGCCCCGCATGCCGCTGTCCGGCGCTCACCGCTTCATAGAGCGGATCGCTGTCGGCGACCGCGCCGAACATCTCACGATAGCCGTTCCGGAAACGCTGCCGTCCGGCGTCGTCGAAGGGTATTTCGCTTACCGGCAGCAGTGCGATTTCCGTCGCGTCGCCCAGGCTGCGCTGGGTCATCGCATCAAACCGCCTGATGCTTTCCAACTCGTCGCCAAAAAAATCGAGGCGCAGCGGATCCGTCGTACCCGGCGGGAAGACATCAACGATACCGCCCCGCACCGCAAATTCGCCGGCTTCACGCACGGTGCCGGTGCGCTGGTATCCGTTTGCGGTAAAATACGCGTTCAGCCGATCCTGCGGCAGATCGTCCCCCGGTTTCGCCCGCAGGACAGCGTCTTTAAAAAAGACGCGCGGCGGCACGCGCTGCAGCACCGCGCTGACTGTGGTCAGGACCACAAAGGGCGCGGCCGGGTCCGCGGCGAGAATGGATAAGGTATCCAGACGGCCCGCGACGAGTTCGGAATGGGGTGAAACACGGTCATAGGGCAGGCAATCCCATGCAGGGAACGTCTGCACCGTCATATCGGGGGCGAAGAATTCGAGTGCGCTGGCCATGCGCGCCAGACGCGCGTCGTCCTGGCAAACGTGCAAAATGCCTCTACCGCTCTCGTACGCGGCTTCCGCCAGCAACGCCGCGTCGCGGCCCGGCGGCGCCCACGCAACCGTGACACGGCCTGGCGCCTCCAATGCCTTTGCGAACGCGCTCAACAGTCTGTCTGATCGGTGCTGAAACGGGTCAACCGCTGGGTCAGCGCATTCTGAAGCGGTTGAGGCCATGGTACTTTTCCGGTGACCCAATCATAGAGATCCTGATCCGGACACCGCAGCACCGCCGAAAACAGATCGAGCTCACTGTCCGACAAGGTTGGAATATAGCGATCGGCGAATCGGCCCAGAAGCAGATCCATCTCGCGCGTGCCACGATGCCAGCTTCTGAACCGAAGCTTCTTGCGGCGATTTTCTGCTTTGTTCTCTGTTTCCGACATTTCCACTCGCTGGGCCAAGGATATATGCCGGGTATGCGCTCAGGTAAATCCGGAATACGTATCGATCGTTTGGCCTTCACGGTTCGGCCCTTTAAGATACGGCGATCCATCTCATCCTTTGCCAATGGCGAGCCCGCCCGTGCGACCGGAAATCCTGTTCCCCCTGTTCTCGCCGGTAACCGCGCTTTCCGGGGTCGGACCGAGGATCGCAAAATTGATCGAAAACGTCGCGGGTCCGCACGTCGTCGATCTGTTATGGCACCTGCCGCGCGGGCTGATCGACCGCCGTTTTTCGCCGCCGGTGGCGGAAGCGCCCGATGGGCGACTCGCGACATTGACCGTTCGCGTCGACAAGCATTTCCCCGGCCATGGCCGGCGACCCTACAGAATACGCTGCGGCGACGATTCGGGCTTCATTACGCTGGTGTTCTTCCATGCCCGTGCCGATTACCTGAAACGCCTGCTTCCGGAAGGCGAAAAGCGGGTTATCAGCGGAACGGTCGAACACTGGAACGACGAACTGCAAATGACCCATCCCGATCATGTCGTGACCGAGGCCGAGGCGGACACCCTGCCGCGCGTCGAGCCGATTTACGGCCTCACCGCCGGGTTGACGCTCAAGACTGTCGGCAAGGCCGTGCGTGGCGCCATACAGCGCGCGCCCGCCCTGCCGGAATGGCAGGATGACGCCTATTTGAAGGCGCAAGGCTGGGCGGACTGGAAGACCGCGCTCCTTGCCGTCCACGCACCGGAATCCGAAGCGGATCTGGAGCCAACCACCAAAATACGTTCGCGCCTCGCCTATGATGAACTCTTGGCGAACCAACTCGCCCTCGGGCTGGTACGGCTCCGCATGAAACGCCTGCCCGGCCGGGCGACCATTGGGGATGGCGCGTTGCGTCGTAAGGTAACCGACGCCCTCCCCTTCGAACTGACCCATTCGCAGAAAACCGCTATCGACGAAGTGCTCGCCGACATGGCGTCGGAAGGGCGTATGCTTCGGTTGCTCCAAGGCGACGTCGGGAGCGGCAAAACCATGGTGGCTCTCTTCGCCATGCTAAACGCGGTAGAAGGAGGTGGGCAGGCGGCTTTGATGGCGCCGACGGAAATCCTAGCACGGCAGCATTTCGCGACGCTGGAACCGCTATTGTCAGCGGCCGGCATCCAAGGCGCGATCCTGACAGCACGCGAAAAAGGCGCCGCTCGCAAAGCAACGCTCGCGGGCCTGGAGGACGGATTGATCGACATCGTCGTTGGCACGCATGCTCTGTTTCAGCGGGACGTCGGATTCGAAAACCTGATCCTGGCGGTGATCGACGAACAGCATCGCTTCGGCGTTCATCAGCGGCTCGATCTCAGCGGCAAAGGCCACGGCGTCGATACGCTGGTTATGACCGCAACACCAATTCCACGAACCTTGCTGCTGACCAGCTTTGGCGACATGGAGTCGTCTCAACTCACCGAAAAGCCGGCCGGGCGTAAACCCGTCGATACCCGAACCATTCCCCTGAACCGGGTCGAAGAGGTGATCAGCGGGCTGAAGCGCGCACTCGATCAAGACGCAAAGATATATTGGGTATGTCCCTTGGTGGAAGAATCCGAGGTCAGCGACCTGGCCGACGCCGAAGCGCGGCACGCGGACCTGAAACGCCGGTTCGGGGACATCGTCGAATTGGTGCACGGCCGTATGAAAGGCGCGGAAAAGGATGAGGCAATGCGCCGCTTCGCGGAGGGGCCGGCACGCATCCTGGTTGCCACGACGGTCATCGAAGTCGGTGTCGACGTCCCCGACGCTACGGTCATGGTGGTCGAGCACGCGGAACGCTTTGGACTGGCGCAATTGCATCAGCTGCGCGGCCGCATCGGACGGGGCTTGCGGCCGTCATCCTGCCTGCTGCTCTACCTGCCGCCGCTGACGGAAACCGCCCGGGCGCGGCTCAGCATCCTGCGCGAAAGCGAGGATGGCTTCCGTATTGCCGAGGAAGACCTTAAATTACGCGGCGGCGGCGAAATCCTCGGTACCCGTCAAAGCGGCGTACCGGTCTTCCGCCTCGCCGATCTGGCGGTCCATCAGGAATTGCTCGCCGCGGCACGCGACGACACAAAGCTGATCCTGGCGCGCGATCCGGAGCTGACTTCACCGCGCGGCGCCGCATTACGTATCTTGCTGTACTTGTTTGAGCGCGACAGCGCCGTGGTCAATCTTCGATCAGGTTAGCAACCCTGGCCGGACGCGGCGGCTTCTCGGGATTCTGCAGATAATCATACGTCCGCGCGGACACGAGCGTCGCATTGCGCACCGCTTCGGGCCGACCGTCCGGTGGCGTGACGATACCGATGGAAACGACCATCTTGAAGGCGTCTTCAACCGGCATATCGAGAAATACGACGTCCTCGCGCGGCACAAACAACAAGAAACCCGAGGTAGGGTTGGGCGTTGTCGGAACGTAGATATTGACCACGTCTTCCTTTGTCAGGTTTTGAACCTCGCCCTCGGTTTCACCGGTAACGAAGGCAATCGTCCAAATACCCCGGCGCGGGTATTCGACCAGCACTGCCTGTCGGAAGGAATCCGATTGATTGTGCAAAACTGTCACGAAGATCTGTTTAACCGCACCGTAGATGCTGCGGACCACCGGCATCCGCGCCACTATATTCTCGCCGATCCGAACCATGACCCGGCCCACATAACCTGCGGTCAGCCAGCCGATCAGCGTAATCACGATCATCAAGACGAGAACGCCCAGACCCGGCAAGCCGAACTTGACGCCGAATCGATCCTTGAGGTAGGTGTCCGGATTCCATTGCGCCGGGATCAGCGGCACCACCCTACTGTCGACAAAATCGACCAGCCAGAATGCCAATGCCAAGGTAATAGCGATCGGTGCCAGCACCAACACGCCGGCGAGAAAATAGGCTCGCACCCGGCTCAGAATTCCGAGCCGCTTTATAGGCTTTCCCGAGGCGTCGTTCATATCGTCGCCCTCCGTCGATTCCGGCATCTAAGTTCCTGTTCCAATACGACCTGAATAACGCAGTATTCGGGTCCGAGTGATGCATATATGGTTTTAACTGGCGTAAATGCAAAACCAATTATGTCTTGGCGGGTATTGATTAACGATTGGTTAACACGCGGATGATCCCAAACACCATGCGCGCTTGACGTGATTGTGACCGATTTCTGCTTGGCCTGGACTAATTCAGCTTCAATAGTGCCAACAAGTAATCAATACGCCAAGGTCGAAACGCCAAACGACGCCAGTCGGCAGAAAGACCATAAATGTCCGCCCTTCCCCGCCTCCTTTCACTCGCCACCGCCGTCCCGGCGCACCGCATAGAACAGGACGACGTGAAACAGTTCGGCCGCAGCATCTTTTCCGGGCGGGGCGACGGCCTAACGCGTCTCATGCCCGTCTACGACAATGCCGGCATTCGTACACGATACGCCAGCCGGCCGCTGTCATGGTTGGCAGAAGACCATGGCTGGCGGGAACGCAGCCAAGCCTATGTCGGCAGCGCACTCACGCTGTTGCAGCGAGCCGCGGAGGAATGCCTTGGCAAATCAGGCATGACCGCGTCGGACATAGACGGCATCGTACTGGTGTCTACTACGGGCATCGCGACGCCAAGCCTGGACGCGCTGTTGGTAAACAGGATGCCCTTCCGGCCAACGGTCCAGCGGTTGCCGATTTTCGGGTTCGGCTGCGCCGGCGGCGTACTCGGATTGGCGCGTGCCGGCGCGCTGGCGAAAGCAGAACCGGGCGAGGTCTGGATGCTGCTGGTGGTTGAGCTGTGCTGTCTGACATTTCGCCCGGGTGACCAGTCCAAGAGCAATGTCATCGCAACCGCCTTGTTCGGCGACGGCGCGGCGGCGGGATTGGTTGCCTGTACGGATGGCGGTGGTCCTGCCTTGACCGCATGGGGCGAACATACCTGGCCGGACTCTCTCGATGTCATGGGATGGCGGATAGAAGACGACGGGTTGGGCGTGTTATTTAGCCGCGATATTCCGGCTCTCGTACGTCGTCAGCTTGGCGAAGAAGTTGACGCATTCCTGCAACGGCATTCGCTTACCCGCGACGATGTCGATGCCTGGCTGTTTCATCCCGGCGGCACAAAAGTGCTGCAAGCACTCGAAGATTGCCTGTCGCTCGGCCCCGATGCACTGACCCATGCCCGGGCGACCTTGCGCGACTACGGCAACATGTCCGCCGCCACCGTTTTTTTCGTACTTGCCCGGGCCTTGGCGGCAGGCGATTCCGGCCGCATGCTCCTGGGAGCGCTCGGTCCCGGCTTTACGGCGGGGTTTCTGATGTTGGAGACCGCGTGATGTCCGCAATACAGTGGGTCATTCTCCTGGTCACGCTCCAACGCCTCGGCGAATTGTGGCTATCGGCGCGTAACAGCCGCTGGCAAATCGCCCAAGGCGGACAGGAAGTTGGCCGCGCGCATTACCCTTTGATCGTGCTGGTCCATGCAGGTTGGCTGATCGCGATGCTCGTCACTATCTCCGACACCGCGCCCCTGAATGTGCCACTGATCGTCGTGTTTCTCCTGCTCCAGATCGGACGTGTCTGGGTCATCGCCAGTTTAGGGCGGTACTGGTGCACCCGGATCATCAGCAATCCGGCCGTACCGCTGATTCGGCGCGGCCCCTACCGTTGGATCCAGCATCCCAATTATCTGATCGTTGCCCTGGAAATTGCGGCGTTACCGCTCGCCTTCGGCGCCTGGCAGATTGCGTTGATTTTCTCGCTGGCAAATGCCGCAGTGCTGTGGTGGCGTATCCGCGTGGAAAATGGAACGCTCGCTGACCGTGTGCGACACACATGACAGGCTTAATTGGATTGATGGTTCTGAAATGCCGGTGGTCTGGTTTAATTCAAATTTAACTCTAATCATGATAATTTGTGCCTGTCATAATTTGTCAGTTCACACGTGGCTCAGACGCCTGCAGGATCGAATGAAATGTCGGTAGACACCGCTGAATCCCTGAACAAAATCGAGATTTTTTCGGATCTCGATCCCAAGGAAATCAACCAGCTGGAAAAACGCTGCAGTTGGAAGAAGTTCCGCAAGCAGGAACTAATCATCGACCGGCAGGAAGAAAGCCGCGAAGTCTATTTCATCGTCAACGGCAGGGTTCGGGTGGTGAACTATTCGCTCTCCGGTCGGGAAGTCACCTTCGACGATCTCAACGCAGGCACCAGTTTCGGCGAGCTGGCGGCGCTCGATAACCGGCCGCGCTCCGCCAATGTGGTCGCCTTGGAAAATACCACCGTCGCAACCCTGACGCACGAAACGTTCCGCGAGCATTTGATGCATCATCCGGAAGTCGCGCTCCGTATCATGGTCCAGATGGCGCGCGTCATTCGCGCCTCGACCGAACGAATCATGGACCTCAGCACGCTCGGCGCCAACAACCGCGTCCATGCGGAATTGCTGCGCCTTGCCAAACCCGGCATCCGTGACGACCAAACCGCCGTTATTCGGCCGATCCCGATCCACGGTGACATCGCCAGCAGGGTCTCGACGACGCGCGAAACCGTTGCGCGTGTGTTCGGCGACCTGTCACGAAACGATCTGGTGAAACGTGAAGATGATTGTCTGATCATCCTCGACGTCGAACGCCTCACCGATATGGTCGAGGAATTCCGCGGCACCTAATTCGATCTGCGTCCCGGCGATCCTTTTTCGAGAGTTTATCCACGCACAGCCATCGCTTGACAGCCCGGACGGTGTCTCACACCGTGGCCGTCCTTAATGGCGGTGGTGAACCCGACGGATGAATCGACAGCAACGGCGAAAGGCGACGAAAGCCTCAGGGCGCGCCGGCACTGGCATCAGCGCCGCCCCGATCGACCTGCAACAACAATTTCAGGAC
>CAYYBI010000606.1:0-2981 GCA_964469835.1 uncultured Rhodospirillaceae bacterium | reverse complement strand
TGCCCATGGAATGGCCGATGATGGTGAGCGGCGCCAGCCCAAGCTGATGGATGAGCTGGGCAATGTCATAGACGAACTCGGGATAGGAATAGCTGCCGCCGACCATCCACTGGGAATCCCCGTGGCCGCGCAGATCCGGTGCGATGACGTGATACTCGTCGCGCAGCGCTTCGGCGACCCAGTCCCAGTTGCGGCAATGGTCGCGCCCGCCATGGACCAGCAGCAGTGGCGGGGCATCCTCATTGCCCCAGTCCACATAGTGCAGGCGCAGGCGCTGCGAGAAATAGCTGTGCGAGGTGGGACCGTGAATCGGTTCGGCCATGGCGTTTCCCCAGGGTGATAGCCCGGCGGCAGTCACCGGGCGGCCTCTACATACACGCTTCCATATGCTCTGGCGAGATCGCCGATTTTCGGCTATCAAATCAACGAACTTTGTGGCCGCACCGGGCGGCCGGCAAATCAGCGATCGGGAGCGCCGCCGCCATGGCCAAACAGGATAAAAAGACGGAAAACCGGATGCATTCCTCGCATTGGGGCGCCTTTAGGGCGGTGGTGGAGGGTGGCCGCGTGGTCGGCGTCGAGCCCTTCGAGAAGGATCCGCACCCCTCGCCGCTAATCCAGTCGATCCCCGACGCGCTGTATTCCGATACCCGTGTCGCCCAACCGATGGTGCGGGCAAGCTGGCTGGAGCATGGCCCCGGCGCGAAGACCGACAAACGCGGAAACGAGCCCTTTATCCCGGTTTCGTGGGACAAGGCGCTCGATCTTGTGACGGCCGAACTGCAGCGGGTAAAGGACCACTACGGCAATGCCTCGATCTTCGGCGGATCCTATGGCTGGGCGAGCGCCGGCCGCTTTCACCACGCCAAGACCCAGCTTCAGCGGTTTCTCGGCATGTTCGGCGGCTTCACCGCCCAAGTCTACAGCTACAGCAACGCCGCGGGCCACGCGATCCTGCCCTACATCTTCGGCTACAAGGGTTTGGGACGCGGCCCTTTCACGTCCTGGGACAGCGTTCTGGAACATGGCGACCTGTTCGTCTCCTTCGGCGGGATCGGACTCAAGAACACCCAGGTGGAACCCGGCGGCATGGGTGAACACTCGGCCCATAAATGGCTGCTCAAATTGAAGGAATCGGGCCTCGAATTCGTCAGCATCACGCCGATCAAGGACGACACCGCCGACTTCCTCGACGCCGAGTGGATCCGTCCGCGGCCGTGCAGCGATGTCGCCATGATGCTCGGTATCGCCCACACACTGGTCGAGGAGGGGCTGCACGACGCGGCCTTCCTGGCGAAATTCTGTACCGGTTTCGACCGGTTCCAGCCCTATCTGATGGGTGAAACCGATGGTCAGCCGAAGACCGCCGATTGGGCGGCGGCGATCTGCGAAGTCGATGCCGAGACCATCCGCAGCCTCGCGCGGCGGATGGCGCGCGGCCGCACCATGATCGGCACCGCCTATTCGCTGCAACGGGGCGAACACGGCGAGCAGACCTACTGGATGACCGCGACGCTCGCCGCCATGCTGGGGCAAGTCGGCCTGCCTGGCGGTGGCTGCGGATTCGGCTATGGCAGCATGCACGGCTATGGCAACCCTGTGGAGCGGTTCGCCGTGCCGGCGATGCCGACCGGCGAAAATCCGGCGCGCAGCTTCATCCCGGTGGCGCGGATTTCCGATATGATGCTCAATCCCGGCGCAGACTACCAATTCAACGGCATGGACCTGACCTATCCCGACACGCATCTGGTGTACTGGTGCGGCGGCAATCCGTTCCATCACCACCAGGATCTGAACCGGCTGGTCCGCGCTTGGCAGAAGCCCGACACCATCATCGTCAACGAGATCTGGTGGACCGCGACGGCGCGCTACGCGGACATCGTGCTGCCGGCGACCACGACGCTGGAGCGCAACGACATCGGCGCCAGTTCGCGCGACCGCTTCCTGATCGCGATGCAGCAGGGCGCGGATCCGGTCGGCGGCGCCCGCAGCGACTTCGACATCTTCAGCGACCTCGCCGAACGGCTCGGCTTCAAGGAGCAGTTCACGGAAGGCCGCGACGAGACCGAATGGCTGCGGCACCTCTATAACGTGTCACGCCAGCAGGCCGCAAAGAAGCGTATCGAGCTGCCCGATTTCGACGAATTCTGGAAAATGGGCTATGTGGAAACGCCGGAACCGACGAAGCATTTCGTTCAGTTCTCCGAATTCCGGGAAGACCCGGACGCCCATCCGCTGAAGACCCCGTCGGGTAAGATCGAAATCTATTCCGAGACCATTGCGGGATACGACTACGACGACTGCCCCGGGCATCCGGTCTGGATGGAGCCCGAGGAATGGCTCGGCGGCGAGCGGGCGAAGACCTTCACCCTGCACATGATCTCGAACCAGCCGCAGCACAAACTGCACGCCCAGAACGATTTCGGCCCTGTCAGCATGGGCGGCAAGATCGGCGGCCGCGAACCGGCCGTGCTCAACCGGGCGGATGCCGCCGCGCGTGGCATCGCGGACGGCGACGTGGTGCGGGTTTTCAACGACCGGGGCGAAGTCCTTGCCGGCGCGGTCCTTTCCGACGACATCCGGCCGGGCGTGATCCGGCTGGCCACCGGCGCCTGGTACGATCCGGTGGAACCCGGCGGGCTCGACAAACATGGCAATCCGAATGTGTTGACGCCGGACCGCGGCACCTCACGGCTGGCCCAAGGGCCGATCGCGCACAGCGCGCTGGTCGAGGTCGAAGTCTATGGCGCCGAAGCGCCCGAAGTTACCGCCTTCATGCCGCCCGCCGCCGCAGCGGAGTAGCGCAAATCCCGAGCGAACCGAAACGGTTCGCGACGACGTATTTGCGTAACAACAAAGTGAGAGACCATTTCACGTGAGGCAATTTGAACAAGGAATGGTCTAGCGGAGCGCTTCAGGGGGAAATCGTCCAGGCGTCGTCGATCGGGATCGAGGTACCGGTGATTTCGCGCGCCGCGTCG
>CAYYBI010000605.1:0-5796 GCA_964469835.1 uncultured Rhodospirillaceae bacterium | reverse complement strand
TCGGCACGATGCAGGTCAATGAGGAAATCGATGCCTTGCAGACCCTGGGATTGGATCCAATGGACGTGCTCGTACTGCCGCGCATCGGGGGTTTGCTGATCAGCCTGCCGATTCTTGCATTTCTCGCCGAAATTGCCGGTCTGCTCGGCGGTGCGATGATGGCGACGATGGTGCTCGACGTGACCTTCACCCAATTCATCCGCCAGTTGGAATCCGTTGTGACTCTCAACCATTTCGCTGTGGGCATGGTGAAGGCGCCTGTCTTCGCGTATATCATTGCGATCGTTGGTTGCTATGAAGGCTTGCGCGTGGGCGGAAGTGCCGAGAGCGTGGGTCGTATGACGACGAAATCGGTCGTGACATCGATTTTCCTGGTGATTATTGCGGATGCAATTTTCTCGGTGATCTTTTCGACGATGAGGATTTAGGTGTGGCCGCCGACGAAAATGTCATACGGGTGAGTGGCTTGCAGACGCGGTTTGGCGCTAACGTCATCCATGATGAATTGGATCTGGAAGTACGGCGGGGCGAGGTGCTGGGATTGGTCGGCGGGTCCGGCACCGGGAAATCCGTATTGCTGCGCACAATCGTCGGGTTGATGCGGCCGGCGGCGGGCGAAATTGAGGTGCTCGGCGTTTCTCCGCATCGGGCGCCACCTGCCGAACGGCGGCGCGTCCAGACTCGATATGGCGTCTTGTTCCAGGATGGCGCGTTGTTCTCATCGCTTACCGTTGCGGAAAACATACAGGTGCCGATGCGAGAGCATCTTGAATTGCCGCAGGCGCTGATGAATCAATTGGCTGCGATCAAGGTCGGCATGGTCGGATTGGATTCCGATGCGTGTATGAAGTTTCCGTCTGAGTTGTCCGGCGGCATGCGGAAAAGAGCCGGACTTGCCCGGGCGTTGTCATTAGACCCTGAAATTCTGTTTCTCGACGAACCGACCGCCGGTCTCGATCCGATTGGCGCGGCGGCGTTTGATCAGCTCATTCGCGATATGAAAGTGAGCCTGGGATTGACGGTGTTTATGGTGACTCACGACCTCGACAGCCTTGCCGCGATTTGCGATCGAATTGCCGTTCTCGTCGACAAACGCGTTCGTGTCGGTACGATGGCCGAACACATGCATGATGATCATCCGTGGATTCACGACTATTTTCACGGACCGCGCGCACGTGCGGTTACGGCGCACAACTGACGCCGCAGCAGGGGGGCCATATGGAAACACGCGCCAGCTATTTGCTTGTCGGATCGTTCGCACTGCTGGTGATGGTGATTTTCGCCGCTGCCGTAATATGGATGGCGGGCGTCAACTTGCAGGAGGACTTCACCTATTACGACATCTACTTTGATGGATCGGTGACCGGTCTAAAGCCCGGCAACGCGGTTCGGTATCGCGGTGTGCCGGTTGGCGTGGTCAGCGATATCATTATTAGCCCAAGCAATGTCGAGCAGGTGCGGGCGACAATCGAAGTACCGGTGCGTACGCCGATCAAGACCGATACGGTCGCGTCACTGGAATATCAGGGCATCACCGGTGTGGCTTACGTGCAGTTGTCTGGTGGCACACATGACGCGGCGTTGTTGAAGAAAAAACCGGACGAAGATCGGCCGCGGATCCTGGCCAGGTCATCCCAATTGCAGGAATTGTTCGAATCGGCGCCTGAATTGATCTCCAGCATCACCGCCTTGGTTGGGCGGGCCAACCAGTTGCTCAATCCCGAGAACCGCGAAAATCTCTCGAAGATTATTGAAAATGTGCAATCTTTCTCGAAAGTCCTGGCAGAGCGGTCGCCGGATATCGGCGAAACGATGAAAAGTTTGCGCACGGCGTCCGATGAGGCGGCCGGGACGTTGCGCACGCTCAATAAAAATACCGGCACATTGACCGCCGATGCCGTCGCCACGCTCGGGAACGTGCGCGAATTGGCCGTCGACATGCGCAAACTTTCAAAGGCCTTGAATAAAGAAGTCGGCGGGGTCGGTGGGGAGGCAAAGCAGGCCTTATCGGAAGTCCGGAAAACCGCCATAGAATTCCGTCGCGCGGCATTCGTGCTTTCCGACTTGATCGAAGCCAACCGGGACCCGGTCGATACCTTTGCCTCTTCGGGACTTTTTGAGCTAACCCAGCTATTGTCCGAGACGCGGGTGCTGGTTAGTGCCTTGTCGCGCATTTCCGCGCAGATCGAACGGGATCCGGCCCGGTTCCTCTTTGGTCGCACGCAGCCGGGCGTCAAAGTGAAATAGTCATGGGAAATGGCGTAAAAATGGTCGGGCGATTTCTTATAGTAGCGGCCATGTGCGTTGGTTTCGTCGCATGCGTCGAGCTTCCGGGTGCAAAGGACGAGCCGCCAAGGCTGTATGTGCTGACCCCGAAAAGCACGTTCCCGAAGGACCTGAAACCGGTCGATTGGCAGCTTCTGGTGGATTCGCCCATATCGCCGGCGGGGCTGAATACGGCGCGCATTGCGCTGCAGGACAGCCCGATCGAGCTGCGCTATTTCCAGCTTGCCAATTGGACCGATTTTGCGCCGAAGATGGTTCAAGCACTGGTCATCGAATCATTCGAAAATTCCGGCCGAATTGTCTCGGTCGGCCGCGAGCAAATTGGCCTTCGCTCGGATTTCGTGCTGAAGACCGAATTACGCGAGTTTCAGGCGGAATACGCCCAGCGGCTGCCGGATGGGACGAAGGCGTTGGGGCCGAGCGCCCCCGCCCCGTGGGCGCGTGTGAGGATCAACGTCAAATTGGTCAAGATGCCGCAGCGTGAGATTATTGCGACGCAAACCTTCGAGCGCCGTGTCCGTGCGAAGGAGAACACGATGTCCGAAATCATCGGTGCGTTCGATACGGCGCTAGGGGGAACTTTGAAATCCATTGTCGTTTGGACTCTGCGGACCGGCGAAAAACGAAAGGCGCCTCGAAAAAGGAAGCGCCAATGACACACATCCTGCACCGTCACACCCATTGGGATCTGCCTCGGGCTGCGGGCGGCGAGGGAATTTATATCATTGATGAGACGGGCAAGCGCTATCTCGACGCGTCGGGCGGCGCGGCCGTGTCGTGCCTCGGCCATGGTCATCCGAGGGTGATCGAGGCAATTAAACGGCAGGCCGACAAAATCGCGTTCGCGCATTCCGGCTTTTTCACATCGGCCGCGGCAGAAGAACTAGCGGCGCATCTTGCCGCCAGGGCCCCGGGAAATCTGGATTTCGTCTACCTCGTCTCCGGCGGTTCCGAGGCAGTCGAAGCGGCGATCAAGCTGGCGCGTCAATATTTCATCGAAATCGGCCAACCGCAGCGGCGTCACCTGATCGGGCGATGGCAGAGTTATCACGGCAATACGCTGGGCGCGTTGTCGACCGGCGGTAACCGCTGGCGGCGGGAGCAATTCGCGCCTCTGCTCGTGGAATCGCATCATATCGCGCCGTGCTTTCCCTATCGGTACCGCGCGGATGACGAGAGCGAGGAGGCTTACGGCCTTCGTGTCGCGGACGAGCTTGAGGTAAAGCTCCAGGAGTTGGGGCCGGAAAATGTGATCGCCTTTGTCGCCGAACCGGTGGTCGGTGCAACAGCGGGCGCAGTGCCACCCGTGCCAGGGTATTTCCGCCGCGTGCGCGAAATCTGCGATCGCCACGGCGTGCTTTTGATTTTGGACGAAGTGATGTGCGGCATGGGGCGCACGGGTAGCCTGTTTGCTTGCGAGCAGGACGATGTGGTTCCGGACCTACTGTGTATGGCGAAGGGGCTCGGCGCCGGCTACCAGCCAATCGGCGCGGTGATGCTGTCCACCGCCATTTACGATGTTATCCGCGACGGGAGCGGGATGTTCCAGCACGGCCATACCTATATGGGACACCCAATCGCGTGTGCGGCGGCGCTGGCGGTTCAGCATGCCATCGAAGAAGAAGGCCTCATTGAACAGGTCCAGGAAATGGGTGTGGAATTATCCGACCGGTTGACGGAACGGCTCGGCAACCATCGTCATGTCGGGGATATCCGGGGGCGCGGCCTGTTCATGGGTATTGAACTGGTGTACGACCGGTCTTCCAAGGAGCCCTTCGATCCGGCAGCCAAACTGCATCTCAAGATCAAGCAGGAAGCGATGGCGCGGGGCATGATCTGTTATCCCGGCGGCGGAACGATCGACGGGCAGCGCGGCGACCATATCCTTCTTGCGCCGCCCTTTATTATCGAGCGGCCTGAAGTTGCAGAACTGGTTGATCGATTGGGCGCATCCATTGATGCGGCGATCGCTGCGGTTTCATAGTCTGCAGGCGCGGTGTAAGTAGTTGACGGACCGGAAATTACCGGCGCATAGTTATGGCAATTGAGCGGCATTGACGCCGGACGGGCCATTCGGGGCAGGTCTAGGGGCGCTTATTCGGAGAGATATGCCAACGAAAGCACACGGGAGACCGGTACAGGTGTCGTGTCGTGGTTCGTCGGCTGTGAATTTTGGGATCATCGAAAAGGATGATCTGCTTCGGCTTTGCATGGGGTTCGGCCCCAGCGCGGGCGATGCGATGTGCTGCCGACCGACGGTGCGCCCAACACCCTCAGACAAATTGCGGACCGCGGGCCTGAAATCCGTACCGCTCGGATGTTATCGAAGTTCGAGGATTCCTTTCGTGCATGGCTTGCAAAGGGCGGCTCCTCTCAATGGTGTTGAGGCGGCAATGCCCGTCTCAACTATGTGAAATCAAACAACTCGGGAGTACAGATACGTGTTGAAAAAATCTACTATCGGCCTTGCGGCGGCGATTGCAGCCTCCGTTTCACTGGGCGCAACCGTGGCGAACGCCAAGGACAAGTTCATTACCATCGGCACCGGCGGACAGACCGGCGTTTATTTCGTCGTGGGCCAGTCAATCTGCAAGCTGGTAAATCGAAACACCAAGAAACACGGCATCAAGTGCACGGCGCCGTCGACCGGTGGGTCGATCGCCAACATCAACGCGATCAAGGCCGGCAATCAGGACATGGGCGTTGCCCAGTCGGACTGGCAATATCACGCCTATCACGGAACCTCGAAATTCGCCAAGTCCGGCCCCTTCAAGGACCTTCGCGCGGTCTTCTCGGTCCATGGGGAGCCCTTCACGGTGGTGGCACGGCGGGTTTCCGGCGTCAAGACCTTCAGTGACCTGAAAGGGAAGCGCGTCAATGTCGGCAATCCGGGATCGGGCCAGCGCGCGACGATGTCCGTGGTTCTGGACGCCCTGGGATGGACCGAGAAGGAATTCTCGTTGGCTTCCGAGCTGAAATCTTCCGAGCAGGCCGCGGCTCTCGGCGACAACAAAGTCGATGCCATCGTATTTACCGTCGGCCATCCGAACGGCTCGATCCAGGAAGCGACAACAACCACCGACGCGATCCTTGTTCCGGTGACCGGTAAGGCAATCGACAACCTCGTATCGAAGAACGCCTATTACGCCGCAGCGGCGATACCGGGCGGCATGTACAAGGGCAATAAGAAAGACGTTAAGACCTTTGGTGTGAAGGCAACCTTTGTCAGCTCCGCCAAAGTACCCGACGATGTCATCTATCAGGTCGTGAAGTCGGTCTTCGATAACTTCCGCCGGTTCAAAAAGCTTCACCCGGCATTCGCGCATCTCAAGGAGTCCGAAATGATTTCGGGCGGCTTGTCCGCACCGCTCCATCCGGGCGCCGTGAAGTACTACAAGGAAAAAGGCTGGCTGAAATAAGACACGTCGAAATCCCCCGTCAATTCGATTGGCGGGGGATTCTTTCCAAAACACGACATGTCGGACTTGGGGTGAAGTACCGGCTGAGCGC
>CAYYBI010000604.1:0-6212 GCA_964469835.1 uncultured Rhodospirillaceae bacterium | reverse complement strand
CGGGCCGCGCGCGGTGTTGATCAGATAGGCGGTCGGTTTCATTCGGGCGATGTCGTCCGCGCCGATCAGGCCGCGGCTGCGGTCGCTCAGCACCACGTGGATCGAGACGAAGTCGGACCGCGCCATCAGATCGTCCTTCTCGACGCGCGTCACGCCGATTTCTTTGGCGCGGGCGTCCGTCAGGTTGGGGCTCCAGGCGATCACGTCCATGTCGAACACCTTGCCGACTCGGGCCACATGGCTGCCGAGCTTGCCGAGGCCGACCACGCCCAGCACCCTGCCGGAAAGTCCGATGGCCGGCTTCATGCCCCACTTTCCCGCGCGGGTGGTGCGATCCTCCTCTGGGATGTTCTTGGCCAGCGCCAGGATCAGCGCCCAGGTGTGCTCCGCCGTCGGCGTCGGGCCGGGTTCGGTGTTGCAGACCAAGACCTCGTGGTCGGCGCAGGCGGCCAGATCGACCGACTTGTTGCGGCGGCTGGTAGTGATCAACAGTTTCAGGGCCGGCAGCTGCTCGATCAGCGCGCGCGGAAAGGCCGTGCGTTCGCGCATGATCACCAGCACGTCGTAGGGCAATAACCGCTCGATCAGCGCCGCTTGATCGGTCAGGTGATCCTGGTGGAAGTCGATGCTGACATCGTCCGGCAGGCGATCCCAGTTGGCGGAGGTGCGTGCGATGGTGAGATAATCGTCGATGACGCCGACGCGGGGCATGGCTGTTCGGTCCTTGCGTTTGGGGTGCGTCCGAAAACCTTAAACCACGGTGACCGCTTGTGTAACCCGCCTGTCGATAACCGGATTGTGTATCGCATGCGTTTGCTGCGGCGCTATCTATCGATAGATCGCAATAGACGCACCGAACCCTGTTTTACACCGAGGAGAATGGAATGAGCTTGGCCGAAAAGCTGGACGTCCTGCGCGAGGGATCCGCCAGCCGTATTCCCGAAGACAAGCGCGCCATCATGGCGAAAGCCACGGCGGATTTGCGGGCATCGGACATCATGGAAGGGGTGCCGAAAGTCGGCGACACCCTGCCGGAATTTTCCCTACAGAACGCGCATGGGGTGGACGTGCACGCCGCCGACCTGCTGGCGCAGGGGCCATTGGTGCTGTCGGTCTTTCGCGGCACCTGGTGACCCTACTGCAATGCAGAGCTGTATGCTTTGCAGGAAGTGCTCGAAGACCTCGAAAGCCATGACGCGAACCTTGTCGCCCTGACGCCGCATCTGCCCGAATACAGCGTCGAGATGATCGACAAGCATGCGCTGAATTTTCACCTGTTGTCGGACCCCGGCAACGCCTATGCGGGGCAGTTGGGGCTGCGATGGCCGTTGCCCGAGGATTTGAAACAGGTCTATGCGGGATTCGGCATCGATTTGCCGAAATACAATGGGGACGACAGCTGGACCTTGCCAATTCCGGCCCGGCTGGTGGTCGACAGCGGCGGTATCATACGCGCGGCCGATGTGGACGCCGACTACACGCGGCGGCCGGAACCGCGGAAGACGGTCGCGGATGTAGCGGCGATAACGGCCTAGATTGCGAGCCCACCGGCCGGCAGATCGTTGTTGCCGGCCGGTTCGACCGGCTGCCGTTTATTAATTCTTTATCAATTCGTTCTATTCGATCTCCTAGTCACTGACACATGGCAGGAGATATTTATGAGCTTGGCCGAAAAGCTGGATGCCATACGCACGGCGTCCGCCAGTGCGATTCCGGAAGAAGCGCTCGCCGTCATGAACAACGCCAAGGAGGCGTTGCTGAAATCCGACGCTTTGAGCTGGGTCCCGAAAATCGGTGAAACCCTGTCGGGGTTCACCCTGAAGAACGCTTACGGGGTCGATGTCCATTCGGCGGATTTGCTGTCCCAGGGTCCCGTCGTTCTGTCGGCGTTTCGCGGCACCTGGTGACAGTACTGCAATGCAGAGCTGTATGCTTTGCAGCAGGTCCTGGAAAAACTCGAAGAACGCGGCGCCAGCCTCGTCGCCTTGACGCCGAACCTACCCGAATTCAGCGTCGAGATGATGGACAAACACGCCCTGAATTTCCATCTGCTGTCGGACCCCGGCAACGAGTACGCCAATTCATTGCGGTTGAAGTATGACCTGCCCGACGATCTCAAGGAGGTTTATCGCAACCTCGGGGTCGATCTGCCGAAGTTCAACGGCGACAAGAGCTGGTCCCTGCCGATGCCGGCGCGACTGGTCGTCGACGACAACGGCATCATTCGCGCGTCCGACGTCAGCGCCGACTACACCCAGCGGCCGGAGCCGGAAAAGACGCTGAAGGACGTGATCGAAATTACCGGTTAGGGCGGAGTGCCCGGTACCGCTTTGCCGGTCCGGGCCTCCTTACTCCGCCGTCCAGCCGCCGTCGATCAGCAGCGCCGTTCCGGTGATCAGCGCGGCGGCGTCCGACGCCAGGAAGACCACGGCGCCCATCAGATCCTCGACCTGTCCGATCCGGCCAAGCTTGATCCGCGACAGCACCTCCGCCTTGAATTCCAGGTTTGCCAGATAGGGTTTGGCCAGCGGCGTCTCGATGAAGGTCGGTCCGATCGAGTTTACGCGAATGCCATGCGGCGCCAGTTCGATCGCCATCGCCTTGGTCATGCCTTCGACCGCGTGTTTGGACGCGCAATAGACGGTGCGGTTGAAGCCCCCGACATGGCCCATCTGCGAGGAGACGTTGATGATGGCGCCGGGCCGTTTCGCCGCGATCAGTCCATCGGCTGCTGCCTGCGCCGCGAAATAGGCCGCCCGCACGTTGAGCTCCATCACCGCGTCATAATCCGCCGCGGTCATCTCGCTCAGAATTTTTGGCCGGTTGGTCCCCGCGTTGTTGACCAGGATATCGAACGGCCCCGCGTCGAGGATGGCGGACCGGGCCGCCTCGATATCGGTGATGTCCAGCACCATCGCGGTTGCCGACCCGCCGTCATCGCGGATGGCTTGCGCCGCGGCGTCGATCTCCGCTGCGGACCGCGCGAGCAGGGTAACCTCGGCGCCGGCTTCGCCCAACGCTGCGGCCAGCGCGAGACCGATGCCGCGGCCTGCGCCGGTAACCAGCGCGCGCCGCCCGTCCAGCCGGAAGGAAGGGGTTTTGGGCAGTTCCATCGGATTACTCCACCGCGGTGGCGTAGGGGACGTTGCGGCCGCCATAGCGGCGCACGCGGATGTTCGCCTGTTCCGCATGGCCCGCGAAGCCTTCGAGCATGCACAACCGCGAGCAATGCGCGCCGATGCGCGCGCTGGCCTCGTCGGTCAGTACTTTCTGGTAGGTGCAGGTCTTCATGAACTTGCCGACCCAGAGCCCGCCGGTGTAGCGCGCCGCCGTTTTCGTCGGCAGCGTATGGTTGGTGCCGATCACCTTGTCGCCGAAGGACACGTTGGTGCGTGGCCCCAGGAACAGCGCGCCGTAATTGCGCATGTTGTCGAGGAAGTAATCCGGATCCTCGGTCAGCACGGTGACGTGTTCGAAGGCCAGCCGGTCGGCTTCCTGCACCATCTCATCGTAGGACTCGCAGACGATGACCTCGCCATAGGTCTCCCACGCCTCGCGGGCAATTTCAGCGGTCGGCAGAATCTTCAGCAGCCGGTCGATTTCCTCCAGCGTCGCGCGCGCTAGGGTCTCCGAATTGGTCAGCAGGACCGCGGGCGAGGTGGGGCCGTGTTCGGCTTGGCCCAGCAGGTCGGTCGCGCAGAGTTCGCCATCGGCGCTGTCATCGGCGATCACCAGGGTTTCGGTCGGCCCGGCGAACAGATCGATGCCGACACGGCCGTAGAGCTGGCGCTTCGCCTCGGCGACGAACATGTTGCCGGGGCCGACCAGCATATCGACCGCGGTGATGGTTTCGGTGCCGAGCGCCATTGCCGCAACCGCCTGGACGCCGCCGATCACCAGGATCTCGTCCGCCCCGCCGAGATGCATCGCCGCCACGATGGCCGGGTGCGGGCCGCCGTCATGAGGCGGCGCGGCCGCGATGACGCGCTTGACGCCCGCGACCTTCGCGGTGACCACGCTCATATGCGCCGAGGCGACCATCGGATATTTGCCGCCGGGGACGTAGCAGCCGATGCTGTTCACCGGGATGTTCTTGTGTCCGAGCACGACGCCCGGCAGGGTCTCCACCTCCAGGTCGACCAGGCAGGCCTTCTGCTTCTCGGCGAAATTGCGCACCTGCGCCTGGGCGAATTTGATGTCTTCGAGGTCGCGTTTGGCGACCTTGGCGATGGCGGCCTCGATCTCGGTCTCGCTCAGGCGGAAACTTTCCGGCGACCATTTGTCGAATTTCTGCGAGAGGGCGCGGATCGCCGCGTCCCCGCCGCTCTCGACACTCGCCAAAATTCCTTCGACGGTCTTACGGACGCCGGCGTCCTGTTCGGCGACTTCCGCCGCGTCCTTGCCCCGTTTCAAGAATACCGCCATTGCGCCTCTCCCGATTTTTCGCAGTCCGATTGTCCTTGGTTTGCGCAATCCGCTCGGCCGAGTCAATCGAGCGCTTGCAGGCGCGTTTATCCCGATGCGCAATCGGCGCTAAACTGATCCCGACACGATAACCCAAGACGCGAAGGACACCCGACATGCCTGCCAAGAACAACAAACCCGCCAGCCGCAAACTCCATCCGACCGATACGGAGCCGGTGGTGCTATCACAACAGGACTGGTTCTTCGCCGGCGGAGAGTATGTCGAACGGGACGGCGAAACGTTTTTCGAAAATGCGATGTATGTGGAGCGCTATGTCCCGGCGGACGTGACGCAGCCCTATCCGGTGGTGATGTTTCATGGCGGCGGGCAGACCGGGACCAATTTCACGGCGACGCCGGACGGCCGCCGCGGCTGGTTGCACGATTTCCTGCGCGCGGGCTATCCGGTCTATGTGATCGATCAGCCGGAACGCGGGCGGTCCGGCCATGCGTTGAGCGTTATCGGTGAGTCGAAATTGATCCGCTATCCCGTATCCCGAACCGAGGCGCGCTTCACCGCGCCCGCGACTTCCATGCTCTGGCCGCAGGCCGAGCGGCACACCCAATGGCCGGGCAGCGGCCGGCGCGGCGACCCGGTGTTCGACCGGTTCTACGCGTCGCAGATTCAGGCACTGCCGGACCGGCGCGATATCGACAAACTCAATCAGGATGCGGGCGCGGCGCTGCTCGACGAGATCGGGCCGGCGATCCTGCTTACCCATTCGCAGTCCGGGCCTTTCGGCTGGCTGATCGCGGAGGCGCGGCCAAAGCTGGTCAAGGCGATCCTGGCCCTGGAGCCGAACGGCCCGCCGTTCTACGAAGTCGAGTTTTCCGGCGGCGAGGACTGGTATAAATACGGCGACGATCGGGCACGGGTGTGGGGGATTACCCATATACCGATGACATTCGACCCGCCCGTCGCTTCACCGGACGAATTGTCGCCTGTGCTGGAAGATGCGGCGGACGGCTCCGATCTTGTGCGCGGCTATCTGCCGGGCGGTCCGCCCCGCAGGCTGCCCAACCTGCAGGGTATCCCGATCCTGATGATGACGGCGGAGGCATCCTACCATGCGACCTACGACCACTGCACCAGCAAGTTCCTGACGCAAGCCGGCGTCGATCATGACGCGGTGCGGCTGGCGGATAACGGGCTGCGCGGCAACGGTCACATGGTCATGCTGGAAAGCAACAATCACGAGGCCGCCGACCTGATGATCGATTGGCTGGCCAACCGAGTGACCTGACGAAATTGTTTCTGCAGCAAATCACCATCGGGGGACAGGGATGGATATCCGCAAGACCGTTTTCGTGAAAGAAGTTATCGAACGGGACGGCGTCGGACAGGTGTGCGATCCCATTACCCGGGTGGTGGCGATGTGCGTCGTTCGCAATCCGTTCGCGGGCCGCTTCGTCGAGGATCTCTCCCCACTGTTCGATCTCAGCGGCGCGTTCGGCGACCGGTTGATGGAGGACGCCGTTGCGATGCTGTCAGGGCCGCCGGTGAGCTACGGCAAGGCCGCGATCGTCGGCGTCGACGGTGACCTCGAGCATGGCGGTGCGGTGCTGCATCCGAAACTCGGCAGGCCGATGCGCGCCGCGGTCGGCGGGGGCAAGGCGCTGATCCCGTCGAATGCCAAGGTCGCGGCGGTCGGTGCCTCGATCGATTTGCCTCTCGGCCACAAGGATGACCCGTGGTCGTTCGATCACTTCGACACCATGTCGGTCATGGTCGCGGACGCGCCGCGTCC
>CAYYBI010000603.1:0-3110 GCA_964469835.1 uncultured Rhodospirillaceae bacterium | reverse complement strand
TGACATTAGCCGCAAAGGGCGACCAGAGAGTCTAAGCTGTCGGCGTCCTCGAGCCGGTCGACGGCCTCCATGATCGCCTCCACCCGTTCCCGCGACACCGCGTTTTCGGCGTTCGCCGCAAATTTCGCACCGATATCCTCGGCGGTCATGGGCTTTTCCCGGCTGCCCCAGTTGTAATCCTCGATGCGCTCCAGACGCCGGCCATCCGTCGTCTCGGCAACCACCCATCCTTTGTAGCGCTCGGTTCCCGGGGCATCGGGGTCGATTTCGTAGCGGATCCTGCCGCTCAAATCGAGTATCGCCGGATCGCGAATGCTCTCGGCACTGTAGCCGTCGCCGCCGAGCCGCCCATGATACAGCGCCTCGGCCAGGGAATATTGCAGGCTCACCCGGCCATGCGCCTCCGTGCGCGGCGCGGTCTTTTCCGCCACCGGCTCGCAGACCACCGGGATCATGTATTCGGCGATCCGAACGGTGAGCGTTTCCACATCAGACGCCCGCAGCCCCTCTTCCCGATAGAGGTACAGAAGAGCATCGAGGAATGGATGGATGATGTGGGCGGTCGGGTACGGCTTGAAGGACATGTTGCGGCTTTCCCACTCGCCACCCAGGTCACGCACCATCCGGTCAAAATCGAGTTGCCCGCGCAAATCGTGCAGATGCGACGGCAACAAGCCGAAACGGCCTTCCAATACTGCGGCGGGTCCGGTCAGGCCGCTCCGCGCAAGCAGCGCGGCGGCGATCGCGCCGTGCGCCGACCAACCGGGATGGATGAACTGGGTGTCAGTGCCGTCTTCCCAGCAGGCGAGAATGCCGGATGCAAAACTGCCGGCGTGGCCCGCCGCCGCAACGGCCTGCTGTTCCGTCAGCCCGAGCAGCCTTGCCGCGGCGAAGGTCGCGCCGAAGGTGCCGATGATACCGGTCGGATGCAGGCCGCGCGGATGGAAAGTACCGGGTGCGATCACGCCGATGCGGCAGGTTAGCTCGTTGCCGGCGGCAACGGCGGTGAGGAATTCACGACCGCTGGCACCGCCGGACTCGGCGGCCGCGAGGGAAGCCGCCACGGTCGGGCTGGTTGCATGAATGATCGTCTCGTTATGGGTATCGTCGAATTGCAGGGCTTCCGCCAGGGCGCCATTGGCGAGGGCCGCCAGCATGGCGCTGTTGCGCGCGCCGAGGCCGATCATCGTACACGCATCGCCCTGCCCCATCGCGCCGACACCGTCGCGGAGCGCCGCACCGAATCTTGTCGTGCCGGCAATCAACATCAGGCCGAGCGAGTCCAGCACACGCAGCTTGGTCGCCTCGGCAACATCGGCGGGCAGATCCTCGTAGCGCAGCCCCGCAACCCACGCCGCCGACTGCGTGCTCAGGCTATCCATCTTCTCTGAGTCCCTTTCGCTACGACCGGAACCGGCCAAACCGGACAATAACAGGACCGCCGGAACGCGACAACGCGACGGCGCTTCATCGGATCGGATGGCGACGGAGGGTATGGTCTTTTTTCATCATCGCCGGCACGATATCCTCGTCAAGATAGCGAGAATGAGATGGAGCGACGTCACATGATTTCGATCGAGCGCGTTGGCGGAAGTTTCGTCGCCCGGGTAGACGGCATCGACCTTGGCCGCGATCTGGACGATGAAACCTGGGACCTTATCCATCAGGCATACCTGGAGCATAAAGTGCTGTTTTTCCGAAACCAATCGCTTGCAGCCAAGCGGCTTTGCGAATTCGGCGAAGCCTTCGGCGAGATTATTCCGCACACCATCCGCAAATTTTGGCACGAAGAAGAACCCCGCATCACCGTCCTGTCCAACCGCATCGAATACGGGAAGCCGAAGGGGATCAAGGATGCCGGCTCGTTCTGGCATTCCGATTGGTCGTATCTGGAACGGCCGGCGAACGCCACCATGCTCTATGCCATCGAAATCCCGGCGGAAGGCGGCGACACGTTGTTTTGCGACCTCACCGCGGCGTATGACGCGCTGCCACCGGCGATGAAACAGCGGCTCGACGGCCTCCAGTATCGCTGCCAATACCGCTACCACCGCGACCGCGACCATCCGGAATCGCGCTGGCGGATCATGACCGACGAGGAACGCGCCGAGAGTCCGGAGCGCGTCCGCCCGCTGATCCGCACCCATCCGGAAACCGGCCGCAAATCCATCTTTGTGTTTGAAGGCGTGACCGCCGGAATCAAGGGAATCATCGGCATGGATGACGCGGACAGCGACGCCTTGCTCGCGGAAATCTACGAGCATTGCAAGCAACCGCAATTTCACTACCGCTATCAGTGGGCCGGCGCCGGCGATCTGCTGATGTGGGACAATCGCTGCACCATGCACGCGGCGACTACCGCCGCCTTGCCGCCAAGCCATATCCGCGAATTGCATCGCATCAGCACGCTGGGAACCGTGCCGGTATGACGAGCCCGGATGTCTATGAGGTCTATGCGGTGCGCTACGCGCATACCGGCGCGCGGCCGGCGAAACATAATTTCATCTTCGCCGATGCCCATGACGGCCCCTCGGCAATGGATTATTTCGTCTGGGCGGCGGTCGGCAAGAGCCGCAGCTTCGTCATCGACATGGGTTTCAACCGGGAGACAGCCGCGAAGCGCGGCCATGATTATCTTCGCTGTCCCGCCGAAAGCCTCGTCCATATCGGCCTGAACGCCGACGCCGTCAAGGACGTGGTCATCACCCATATGCACTGGGATCACGTGGGCAATTTCGACAAATTCCCGAAGGCGCGCTTTCACCTCCAGGATTCCGAAGCCCAATTCGTGACCGGCCGCTATATGAGCCATAAGGTCATGCGCGGCGGGTTCGCCGTCGACGATGCCTGCGAGATGGTGCGCCAGGTCTATGCCGACCGCGTCGAATTCCATGACGGCGAGGCCGAACTGGCATCGGGCTTTTCCGTTCACCATGCCGGCGGCCATACCATGGGCCATCAATTCGCCCGTGTTTACACCAAGCGCGGCTGGGTCGTGCTGGCGTCCGACGCGGCGCATTACTACGCCAATATGGAACAGGGAAACCCGTTTCCGGCCGTCTACAACGTCGGCGACAATCTGGCGTCGTTCCGGCTGGCCCGCCGGCTCG
>CAYYBI010000602.1:0-13400 GCA_964469835.1 uncultured Rhodospirillaceae bacterium | reverse complement strand
TGCACCAGCGGATGGCGCACCATCGCCGATCCCGCAACCGCGTCACCGGTGACGACATTGACGACGCCCGGTGGAAAGATGCCGTCGCACAGCTCGGCCAGGCGTAGGCTCGACAGCGGCGCCTGCTCCGGCCCTTTGATGACGACGGTGTTGCCGGCGGCCAACGGCGCGGCGGCCTTCTCGGCGCAGAACCGGAAAGGATGGTTGAACGGGTTGATCTTGGCCACGACGCCGTAGGGCTGGCGCCGCGTGAAGTTCATGTGTCGCGGACCGAATGACGACGTCTCGCCCTTGATCTCCGTTATCAGCCCGGCGAAATATCGCAGCGTGTCGACGGTCCAGTCGACATCGCCGGTCATGCCGCTCAGCGCATTGCCGGAATCGACGCAATCCATCATGCCGAGCTCTTCCCGATGGTCCGCAAGTTTATCGGCGAACAACTCAAGGCAGCGGGCGCGCTCCTTGATCGGAACGCGGCGCCAGTCCTGAAACGCTTTGTGGGCGGTCTTGACCGCATGATCGACGTCCTCGGCGGTCGCCTTCGGAACTTCGCCAAGCCGGTCTCCATTCGACGGGTTGAACGATTCGATCGTGCCGTTGTCCTTAGCAGGCTTCCATTCGCCGCCGATATACAAGCCCTTCGGCGTGAACTTCAGATCGGGTGTGGCAGACATGTGATCACTTCTCCCAAATTGGTTGGCCGCCGTTACGGCACGATCGCTGCACGCAGCACGCTGCGATCGGCGGCGCGTTTGAATGCCTCGTCCAAATCGGCGAGGGCGAATTTTGAATCGACGATATCCTTGAACGGAAACCGGTCACGGTTCGCCATGACAAAGTCGAGCGCCTGAATGAGATGCCGCGGATGGTAGTTGTGGATGCCGCGCAAGGTGATCCACTGCCGCACCAAAATGTTGGCGTCGATGGTGATGAATGCGTCGGGGTTCACCAAGCCAGCCAGAGTATACCGTCCGCCGACCCGCAACATGCGCAGCCCGGCCGCGACCACATCGGGCACGCCGCAGACTTCGATCACCGCGTCGGCACCATCCGGCGGGCACAAATCACGAACGGAATCGATCAGCGCATCCTGACCCATCTCGGCGACATTCATGGTTATGTCGGCGCCGAATTCGCGAGCGATCTCCAAACGGTCCGGCACCGCATCCAGGCCGATCACCAGCCGCGCGCCGCGCGCCTTGGCCATCGCGCAACCGTAGAGGCCGAGCAATCCGAGGCCCTGAATCACGACCGTGTCGCCCAAGGATATCTGCGTCGCCTCGGTGACGGAAACCATCGTGGCGACGCCGCAGTTCAGCGGTGTCGCTTCCTCGTCGCTCAGCTCATCCGGCAGTTTCAGGATGCCGGTGCCGGGCAAGATGTAGCAATATTCGGCAAAGCCGCCGAGAAAATGCGGGTCTTCCTCGGCCAGATCGTGGCCGTATTTGCGGACGCCCTTGCATTTCTGCGGCATATCGTGAACGTCGCGGTAATGACAGTCGCCGTCGAAAAAATACTCCGTCCAGGTGACCCGGTCGCCGATGCGCAGCGGATCGCCCCGCATATCCCGCTCGATCTCGTTGCCGAGTTCTTCGATCACGCCGATGATTTCATGCCCCAGAATGCCGGGACACGGGTTCGGACGGTGGCCCAGATAGGAGTGAATATCCGACCGGCAGATGGTCGACATGGTGATGCGAACCAGCGCTTCGCGCGGCAGGACCGGCCGGAGCGGATACTCCTTCAGGATGAAGGGTGCGTTCGGTGCATCATAAACGGCGGCCTTTGCGGTGCGGCTCATCCGCCGGCCGCTCCGGCAGCAGTGCCGTTGATCGCGAAGTCGAACATTTCGTAACTCTTGAGCGGGCCGGCTTCGGCCCGGGCGGCATAGCGATCATCAACCGGATGGCTGATAATGATCGGCACCTTCGCTTCCGAAACGCCGCCATGGGTCCGCAATCGGTGTCCCTTGAGCGCGGAAAGATCGTGATCCTCCTCGCGCGCGCCAATGCAGGTGCCGGCGTCGCTGATCACCGCCACGTCGCCCTCGCGGTCGGCGGGCAGCTCGAATCTTTCGACGGTTTCGGATTTCGCATAGGCGCCTTCGATGCCTTTTATGTCCTTGGTTGCGGCGATGACGTCTCGCGGATCTAGCCCCTTATTGCAATAAACCCGGACAAAACCACCGAGTGCGCCGTGATGGCCGACGAAAGCATCCGTGATCGGGCAGATCACCGTACTGCTGCCTTTGCCGAACTGGTCGTCCAAGACATTCTGCAGCCAGATAACATTCGGCGTGCCGTCTTCGTTCGATTTATCGTTCATGCCGTGGTCGGCGGTCAGCGCGACGATCGCGCCGAGTTCCGCCAGCCGGCCAAACCGCCGATCCATGTTGATGTAGAAATCGTTCGCTTCCGGCGCGCCCGGCGCATGCGCGTGCTGCACGAAATCGGTTAGCGAGAGATAGAGGATATCCGGCCGCCGCGTCTCGAGCAGCTTGATGCCGGCATCGAGCACGAACAGCGACAATTCCTGCGAATACATGTCGGGCAGCGGCTGGCCGACGAAGTCCAGCACATCCTCGATACCGTTCTCCGCCATCGTGCAGCGATCGGCGTATTGCGAGGAAAGGCTGACCGAGCCGCCCCTAAGATCCAGGTTCTTCGCCAGTTGCTGACGCAGCTTGTCCTTGGCGGTGATGGAGACCACCTTCGCACCGTGTTGCGAGAACGAGGCCATGACCGACTGGGTGCGCAACAATTCGGGCCCGGTCATCACCACCGCCTCGCCGGTCGCGGGATCGAGGTAGAAATTGCCGGAAATGCCATGCACCGAGGGCGGCCTGCCGGTCACGATCGACATGTTGTTTGGGCAGGTGAAGCTGGGAACCGTGCCTTCCGCGACGGTATGGAAACCATTTTGCATGAAGCGTTCGATATTCGGGATGATGCCGTCGCGCAGCCCGCTCTTGATATAGGTGGGGTCGCCGCCGTCGATGCACACGACGACAATGGGTTGAGACGGATACTGATACTCGATTCCATTCAGCTCAACCGCTGGCTTGCTCATGGTGTCTCCCTTCTCCGACTCAATCGCCGCATTTTTTGAATTGCGCGGATTTCCGATGCTTGAGCGACGGTAGCACTGTGATTACTATCGGTTAAAATTGCAAATTATGGAGCATCCATTGATCTAATCGATGTATGAAAAACCTCTCAAAGCGTTTCACGCCGTTGCCGTCGAGGGCGGTTTCACCGCCGCGTCGCGCGCGCTCAGTATCGGGCAACCGACGGTATCGACACATGTGCATCTGCTCGAAGAAACCTTCGGTGTGGAGCTGTTCCACCGTCGCGGCCGCACGATCGAACTGACCCCGGTGGGACGCACGCTTTTTACGATTACCCAGGGGCTCTACCGGCATGAAGAGGAGGCGATCGCGTATCTGCGTTCCGCGCGCGCGCAACAGGCCGGCGAATTGCGGCTGGGCGCGGTCGGCCCCTACGATGTGATGGAACTGTTGCAGGCGTTCCGGCTGGATCATGCCGGGGTGCGGTACTCGGTCACCCTGGGCAGTGAAACCGAGGTGTTCAAGCGGCTGATCAACTTCGAGACCGATGTCGGAGTCACCGGGTTTGCCCCCGACGACGACCGGTTCCATTGCGTGTTCTACAACCGCGATCCAGTGCTGATCATCGTCAACCGCAGCCATCCCCTCGCCGCGCGCAATTCGATCACCCTCGCCGACCTTGCCGATCAGGCCACCGTGTTGCGCCCCTCGGAATCGACCACCCGGCAGGCGTTCGAGCGCGCGCTGCGCAAGGCCAACGTATCGATCCGCCCGGTGATGGAAATCAACAGCCGCGAGGCGATCCGGGAAGCGATCATCCGCGGCATCGGCATCGGCGCCATTTCACGCAATGAATACGCCGAACATCCGGACTTGCGCGCCTTTCACATCCCGGCGGCCGAAATGTACACCTATGCCCATGTCGTCTGTCTCGCGGAGCGCCGAAACCGGCCGCTGATCGCCGGGTTTATCGACCTGGCCGAACGCGGTGCGAAAGCGTTCGATTCGGCGGCTTGAATTCGGACAATTCCCGCCCGGCCCCATTCTGGACAAGGCGGTGCAGCGCCGCGCCGATTCAGGTTCGCGGCCCCCGCCATTCACGGACACCGCCGGTATCGAGGAACGTGTTGGCAAGGGTGCGGTCCGCGTGTGTCATGCGCCACGACAACATTTTCTCGGTGAATGCGAGACGAACTGCGGCGAAATCCGGGTCTCCCGCGCGGTTGACGAGTTGGTCCGGGTCGTCTTTGAGATCAAAGAGTATCGGCGGCAAGGCTGGGAAGTGCACATATTTGTACGCATCGTCGCGAATTGCAGCGAGATGACATTGATCGGGCTGGAGGTCGAGGCCGTTCTCACCGGAAAGCTCGGGCACATGCCGCCAATCGAACTCCCAATGCGCCTCGCGCCGCCAGTTTTTCGGTGTCTCGCCGCGGACGAAGGGTAGAAGCGGGTTGCCGTCGCATTGTGCCGGCACGTCGCGCTCGAGCCATTCCAGGATGGTCGGCATGACGTCGACATGCTCGGTAAACGCGGTGACCTCGCGCCCGCGCATCCCATTCGCCGCCCCGTCCGGGTCGCGGATGATGAGCGGGATGTGAAATGCTTCGTCGAAATATCCGCTCTTTCCCTGCAAATGATGGTCGCCGAGGTGTTCGCCGTGGTCGGAGGTGAAGATAACGAGGGTGTCGTCGTACTGTCCGGCATTCTTGAGATAGTCGATGATCTGCCCGACATGATGGTCGACTTCGCTCATCAGTCCGTAGTAGGTGGCCCGTGCCTGGAGAATCGTAGCATCGTCGATGTCCGCTTCCCGGCCCTCGTGGCCGAGCGAATACCGCTTGCGCCGGTGGTTTTCGATCATCAGGGCCAAATAGGGATGCTGCGCCGCTTCCGCGTCCGGCGAAGCCGCACGACGCGGCGGCGGAACATCGCCCGGGTCGTACAGGGTGTTATACGGCTCCGGCGCCACCCAGGGCGGGTGCGGGCGCTTGAACGACAGGTGAACGAACCAGGGGCGGGCGCCGTTGATGGCGAGCCAATTCAGCGTTTCGCCGGCGGTAAAGGCGGTATCGCTGTCCTCGGCGCCATAGGCCGGCGGCGCATAGGTGTCTCCGCGCTTTTCGGCGCCCGGGTAGTCGGGAACCGGTTTGTACGCGTCGGCCGGCTTCGACCATCCGCTATACCCCCGCCCGTTGAGCCACCGCAGCCACGACGTGGTGTGATTGACGATTTGGTTCAGGCCCGGAAGCACGCCGTCATAGGTCTCAAGCCGCGGATCGCCCGCGGCGAGGGTCCGCGGATCCGGGGCGGTGCTGGTGTATCCGAAAAGCACCGGATCGTAGCCCGCCTTGCGGGCTTCCAATGCCACGTTGGTGAACCGTGCATCGAGCGGCACGCCGTTATAGACGACCCGGTGATTAAACATGTAGAGCCCGGTCAGCAGCGAGGCGCGGCTCGGGCTGCAGGGTGCACCTTGCGAATAGTGCCTGCGAAACAACACGCCGTCGGCGGCAAGCTGATCGAGGGCCGGCGTCTTGACGCAAGGATGCCCAGCGGCACCCAAAGAATCGCCGCGCCATTGATCCGCGGTAATGAAAAGAACGTTCTTTTCGGTTCGTTGCGCCATTGCCGATGCCTCCTGATGTCACGAACGGACGTTAACCTGTGAGTATCGAATTTTATTTTCGCATGAAACAAAATCGCCCGGATTCGCCACGGTGCCGCTTTCCATTATAGTGGACTGGAAAAGAATAAATAAAAATGGGGTGTTGCATGCCCCATTTAGGCAGAGGAGCAAATCATGGACCCGAAATCACTGTTCACGCGTCGTTTCGTCATCGCTGGTGCTGGGGGCACCGCCGTGGCGCTCACCCTGGGAGATCTCATTTTCCCTGCCGCCAGCCTGGCAGCGGAAAAGCCCAAAAAAGGTGGCAAGCTGGTCTACGCTGTCTTAGGGCACAATTCGAAACATAAAAGTAAGAAGACCGCGAAACATCCGTATAGCGGTATCGAGATCCGCACCAAGAACGTCTACAACGCGCTGACCTGGGTCGACCAGGATCTGAATGTGCGGCCGGAAGTGGCCACCAAGTGGGAATCTGTCAGCGACGATCAAAAAGTCTGGGAAGTCGATATCCGCGAGGGCATCAAGTTCCACGATGGCCGCGATCTCACCGTCGAGGACGTGATCTCCTCTTACGATTTCCACCGCCACAAGAAGAAGGGCACGTCCTTCGCTAAAAAGATGCTGGCCAAGGTCGAGAAGGCCGGCGCCAACAAGGTACGCTTTATCCTAAAAACACCAAACAGTGAGTTTGGGTGGTGGGCAGCCGAATACCGCCAGGCGATCATGCCGGCGGCAGCGATCGATACGATCGGTATGGACGGGATCGGCAGCGGTCCGTTCAAATTCGCCAAGATCGATCCGCAGCGGCGTGTCATTTACGAAGCAAACGAGAATTATTGGGGCGACGGCCCCTATCTGGACACGCTGGAAGTTGTCGTCCAGCCCATGGGCCCGGCGATGAACGGCTACCGGTCGAAGCAGTTCGATATGATCATGGCCGTCGATCCGGCCCTGGTGTCGCAATTCGAGAAACTGCCCGGCACCGTCGTCGATATCGCCAAGGCGGGATCACAAATGCTGGTCGTGCTGCCCAAGTATGAAGGCTCGCCCTTCATGGATAAGCGTGTCCGCCAAGCGCTGACTTTGGCCATCGATCGTCAGAAAATCATCGACATCGTCTACGGCGGCAAATCCGCGTGGATGACCAACGACACCCACATGGCAAATTTCAATGAAGATTTTTTGCCGAAGAAAGTCGATCGCAATGTTGCCAAAGCCAAAAAGCTGTTGGCCGAGGCCGGACATTCGAACGGCATCACCCTCCCGACGTTGTACTATTCGGGCTATTACCCGGAAATCGATCGGGTGTTCCAGGTGATGGCGGAGTCGGTCAAAGACGCAGGCATCACGATGCCGATCGAGGCACGACAGAAGAGCGGCTACCGCAAATGGCGCGTCGAGGACAAGAAGAAGACGCGCAAACACCGCTTCGCCATGGGGCCCGTCGGCCCGCGGAACCCCGCCGCCAATCTATTACGCATGGCGCGCCCCACCTACAACGAGAGCGGCTACTGGCATCCCAGCCCGAAGGGCGACGAATATATCGCGCTCTATAAGAAGGCCATGACGACCGGCGATCCCGCTAAACGGCGGGCGATCTACCATGAAATGCAGCGGAACCTTCGCGAAGAGGTGCCGACATTATTTGTCGTTGGCCGGCGCACGATCGACGTCCATCGGTCGAACGTGCATGGATGGAAGGCGCACTCCCAAAGTTGGTCGGGCAAGTTCGACACCGTCTGGAAGTCGTAGCATTTCGGGTATGGGGGACGGGATGAAGGCGCGCCGCTTCGCCGGCCGTCCCTCTCCCCTCCGTTCGCCGTGATTGTGAGAGTGATCCGATGCTGAACGCGATACTGCGGCGCACGTTGCTGTCCGTCCTCGTCCTTTTCCTGGTCGCTGTATTCGTTTTCCTGGCAACGGAAGTGCTGCCGGGAGACGCGCTCGACGTCTATCTGACCGAGGACGACGTCAGCGTCATGACGCAAGCGGATATCGAGGAAATGCGGCATGAGCTTGGCCTCGACGTGCCGGCGCCAATTCGATTTTTCGCATGGTTGTCGGGAGCCGTCGTCGGTGATTTTGGCGTGACCATTGTCGATAAGATCCCGATAGGCGAGATTATCTTCAATCCGCTTCTCAACTCTCTGCAGCTCGGCGCCGCGATCACCCTGATCACCATGCCGGTCGCGTTTGCCATTGGCGCCGCGGCGGGATATTGGCGCGGCCGGCGGACGGATGCGGTGGTTTCGACCACCTCCATCATCGGATACTCCATTCCCGACTTCGTCATTGGAACGGTGCTGATTATCGTCTTTGCCGTTTGGATCCCGCTGTTTCCCGCGGTCATTACCGCTTTCAATGACGCATCGCCGTTTGAACTTCTGGCGGTTTCCCTGCTGCCCGCCATAACCGTGATCATCGGGCATGTCGCCCATTTGAGCCGATTGTTGCGGGCGGGATTCATCGAGACGATGAACAGCGATTTCGTGGAACGCGCGCGCCTGTCGGGGGTTCCGGAACACCGCATCGTTTTCCGGCACGTCCTGCCGGCCTCCGTTATTCCCACCCTGAATGCGACGGCCCTTTATATGGCCGGCGTGTTGTCCGGGCTCATCGTCGTCGAAAAGGTCTTCGGCTATCCGGGCC
This sequence comes from uncultured Rhodospirillaceae bacterium, assembly GCA_964469835.1. Classification (GTDB taxonomy): domain Bacteria; phylum Pseudomonadota; class Alphaproteobacteria; order UBA8366; family UBA8366; genus JAOTYV01. The sequence continues at coordinate 5,055 of CAYYBI010000602.1, read as the reverse complement.
TCGGCATAGAACTGATTGAAGCCGTCGATACCCGCGAAGTGCACGTTGTCCAGGCAATTGCATTCCTTGGCGCGGTCCTCGTGGTCGCCATGAACCTGCTGGCCGATTTCGCCATCATTGCGCTCGATCCGAGAGTACGAAGCCATGTTAGTGAACGATAAAACCCTCTTCTCGATCCTGACCCACAGTCCGGGCACGGCGATTGGCGTTGCGTTGGTATCGTTGCATCTGCTGAACGCAATATTCGCGCCCCTGCTGATCCCGTATGGCCCGACCCAGTTGGTTGGAACGCCGATCCTGCCGCCCGGTCATCCCGACTTCCTGCTCGGCACGGACGTAATCGGGCGCGACTACGTGTCCCGTCTGATGATGGGCGGGCGCACGTCGATCACGGTTGCGATGATCGGCGTTCTCGGAGCGGTGCTGATCGGAACCTTTTTCGCCGTTTCCACGGCCTATATCGGCGGGCTTTACGACGACGTTGTCATGCGCATCGTCGACACCAAACTCTCCATACCGGGAATCCTGTTCGTCGCCCTGTTCGTCGTCGGGTTCGGCCGTTCGGCGTTCGTGCTGACCGTGGTCATCGGCCTCAGTTATTTTCCCGGCGCGGTACGGACCATCCGGGCACAAACGCTGACCCAGGTGCCGCTCGCCTATGTAAAGGCGGCCCGCCTGCGCGGTGAATCCGCCCTGTCGGTAATCTTTCGGGAGCTCACCCCAAACGTCGTCGAGGTCGTCGTTGTCGAATTCGCTATTCGCACCTCGTCGGCCATCCTGATCGTCAGCGCGCTGTCGTTCCTCGGCCTGGGCATTGCGCCGCCGACGCCCGACTGGGGATTGATGGTTTCGGAAGGCGTCGGTCAGATTTATGCGGCGCCGTGGCTTATCCTGTTGCCCGCCTTCTTCATCAGCACCCTGGTCGTCGGTCTGAACTTCGCCAGCGATGGGCTTGCCAACGCGCTTGGTCTCGACGCGGCGCGCGGCTTGCACGGGGGCTGACGATGGCGCTTCTCGATGTGCGAAACCTCCAGGTCGCATACGGCGATCCGTCATCGGACGACCGGACGATGGCCGTCGACGACGTCAGCTTCACGGTCGACAAGGGGGAAACGCTCGGCATCGTCGGAGAGAGCGGGTGCGGCAAGTCCACCGTCGCCCGCGCCCTGATGGCCTACTGCCGCACCGGCGGCACGATTGTCGGCGGCGAGGTGCTGTTCGACGGCCGTGATATTCTCCACTTCAAAGATGAGCAGATTCGCGCACTGCGTGGCAGTCGCATCGCCATGGTTCCGCAGGATCCGTTGACCTCGTTGACCTATCACATGAAGGTCGGCCCACAGGTTGACGAGATTTTGCGCATCCACCAGGAACTCGATGCCAAGGCGGCGCGGCTGTATACCGTCAAGCTGTTCGAGGGAACCAATCTCCCCGCGCCGGAAAAGATCTATGACCGGTATCCCCACGAGAATTCCGGCGGCCAACGCCAGCGCGTGGTGATCGCCGGCGCCTTGGCCTGCGAACCGGATCTTCTGATCCTCGACGAACCGACGACGGCGCTCGACACGACGACGGAAATGCAGGTCCTGAAATTGGTCAAGGAACTGCGCGACCGGTTGGGCACCGCGCTCGTCTACATCACCCATGACCTGACGCTGACCGACTACATGTGCGAAAATATTCTGGTAATGCGCGCCGGCAAGATCGTCGAGCGGGGCAAGGCGTCGAGCATTTTTTCCGCGCCCCAGTCCGACTATGGAAAGATGCTGGTCTCGGCGATACCACGGATCGACGCGGACATCGCCCAGAAATCGCCCCCGGCAAATCAATCGACCGAAGCGCCGCTGTTGACGGTCGACCGGCTTTCCTTCCGCTATCGTCAACGATGGTCGGTCGGGGCGTTGTTCAATCCGAAGAAAGAGCCGCTTGTCGCCGACGACGTGTCGTTCGATATCAGGCGTGGACAGACGCTCGGCCTCGTCGGCGAATCCGGAAGCGGCAAATCGACCATAGCGAATGTCATCGCCGGTCTTTTGGCGCCGTCATCGGGGACGGTTACCTTCGACGGCGACGCCATCGGCATGATTGACAAACACCGGTCGGCGGAGTTGCGCCGCCGCATTCAGATTGTTTTCCAGGACCCGCTGTCTTCGCTGAACCCGCGGCGCAGGATTGAAAGCATACTGACGCGCCCGCAGGAGATCTTCTTCGGAACACGGGGAAGCGCCGCGCGGGACAGAGCCGTCGAACTGCTGGAAGATGTGGAGCTGTCAGCGGACCTCTTAAAGCGCTTCCCTCGACAACTCTCCGGCGGACAGCAGCAGCGCGTTGCGATCGCCCGCGCATTCGCCGCCAAGCCCGACCTCATTCTATGCGACGAGATCACGTCCGCCCTTGACGTGTCTGTGCAGGCCCATGTCCTGAATGTTCTCAAGGGTATTCAGAGCAAAACCGGGGCGGCTTGCCTGTTCATTAGTCACGATCTCGGCGTCGTCAAACAGGTCGCGGATGAGACGGCGGTTTTAATGAAGGGAAAGATTGTCGAAGCCGGCGCTACGAGCACGGTCTTTGACAAACCGTCGCATAACTATACCCGGTTGTTGCTGGCAGCGGCATCGCGCCGCGAGGATTACACTGAAATCTCGAATGCAGACGAATTCACCGGACCGTAAAAAATCCGGCGACGTCCACCGCACCCGGCGCCAGAAGCGCTGTCCTCGGATAGCGACCGCCATCTTATCCGGACGCCCAAGTATCGTGTGCATGAGATCCGTTTGGGCGTCGCCCGCAAGCACTCCGTTAATTTGTTGGTGCGCCGCTGGAAGGGTCGATATGCTTCGCGGACGCCGGGCACATTTGGACGCTGCGGCGCAGCACATTTCGGGTGGAAACCATGGACTCCGGACCTTGGGGAAGGGCCGCGCCAACCGAAAGAACCAGATTCCAGGGAGGATTTCCACGTGAGCCAAAAAGTAGCACGCATAAGCGCCCAGGACCTGAAAACGCAAATCAAGGATGGTGGCGAAATCGCCCTCCTCGATGCACGCGAGGAGATGGCCTTTGGCAAGCGCCATCTCCTTTTGGCCTCATGCGTTCCGCTCAGTCGAATGGAGCTGATGGTTGACGATCTCGTACCGCGCCGCGACACCCGGGTCGTATGGTGCGACGATGGCGAGGGATACGCGGCATTGGCCGCCGAACGCATGGCGGGGTTGGGCTACAGTAACGTCTCATTTTTGGATGGTGGCGTCGCCGCCTGGGAAGCGGCCGACTTTCGTATATACAGCGGCGTACACGTCCCGAGCAAAGCATTTGCCGAAGTGGTCGAGCACGAGGCCGGCACTCCTTACATCACGGCGAAGGAACTCAAATCGCTGATCGATAGTAAGGCCGATATCGCGATCTACGACAGCCGCTCCTATGAGGAATACAACAACAACAGCATTCCGGACGCGATCAGCGTTCCAGGTGCTGAGCTGGTCTATCGTTTCACCGACCTGACGCCGTCGCCCGATACCATGGTGATCGTCAATTGCGGCGGCCGCACGCGCAGTATTATCGGGGCGCAATCCCTTATTAATGCGGGCTTTCAGAACAGGATCGTCTCCTTGAAAGACGGTACGATGGCGTGGCATCTCGCGGGTTTTGATGTGGTGAACGGCGCCACCCGGCAGCCCCCCGAGGTTTCGGAAAAAGGCAAGGAAGCAGCCAAGAACGGCGCGGCAAAAGCGGCGGCACTGTGCGACATCCCGAAAATCGATCCGGCAACGTTCGATGCCTGGCGTGACGAGGCGGACAAACGAACTTTGTATATCCTCGACGTGCGGACGCCGAAAGAATACGAGGCTGGTCACTTGCCGGGCGTTCGGTCGGCGCCAGGCGGCCAACTCGTACAGGAAACCGACAACCACGTCGCCGTCTGGGGCGCGCGAATCGTGCTCGTCGACGACGATGGTGTTCGCGCAACAATGACCGCATCCTGGTTGAAACAAATGGGGTGGACGGACATCGGGGTTCTGACAATGGACATGGTGGACGACGCCTTGGCGAAAGGGCCGCATGTTCCCAAGGCTCTGGGCTTCGATCCGGCGTCGGTGCCGGCGATCGACGCAGCCGACCTCCGCGCGCGCTTAGAGGCTGGTTCGGCCGGCGTTGTCGATTTTAGCGACAGCCGGCAATATCGAGCGGCTCACATTCCGGGCGCCTATTTTTCCACCCGTGCGCGCCTTAATGGCGCTTTGCAGACACTCCCCAAGGCCGAAGCCATAGTCTTTACGTCATCAGACGGAGCGCTTGCGGGTCTCGCTGCAGCCGATGTCGCGGCAAAATCGTCCGTGCCGGTCTTCGTCCTGTCCGGCGGCACGCAGGCTTGGTTTAGCGCAGGCTACCCAATCGAGGAAGGGCCGACGAACATGGCGGACGAAGCAGATGACGTTTGGCTATCTGCCCGGGAGCTTGGCAAGAACCGAGAGGAAGCCATGCGTGAATACCTGGCTTGGGAAATCGATCTCGTGAACCAGATGACGACCGACAACGACCACCGTTTCCAGGTCGCAACAGGATCCCGCTAATGGGATCGGCGCTTGATGCGTGCAGACTTTGCAGGCTGCAAATAGCCTGATCGGTCGTGTCACATAAACTGCGTTGGCAGGACGATGAATCCGGCTTTGGGTTCGGTCGAGGCGCCAATTCCCGTTTGCGCATCACTGCAACGTTGCAAGGCACCATTGAGCGGGAACAAACCGGTATCGGGGAGAAAGAATCATGAGCAAGACACCAGCACCGAATACACGCGACCTCATCCGCGGCACGGCGCCGAAACTGATCGAATTGACGGAAGACGTCATCTATGGCGATGTCTGGGAGCGCGAAGAGTTATCGAAACGGGACCGCAGTCTGATTACCCTTGCCGCGTTGATCGCGAAGGGCCAGGAGCGGCAACTGGTCGGCCATCTGGGGCGGGCCCTGGACAACGGCGTCACCCAGGATGAGATAATCGAGATCATTACCCACCTCGCCTTCTATTCCGGCTGGCCCGCCGCCATGACCGCCGCC
>CAYYBI010000601.1:0-7144 GCA_964469835.1 uncultured Rhodospirillaceae bacterium | reverse complement strand
TGGTCTCTTGGCACGGTAATTACTGCCATCGTGGCAAGACTTGCCCGGCAATAGTCGAATTCATTAATGTATTGCCCGTCGTGTCAGATAAAAATATTCCTTTATTATCAATGTAGTAATGAGGCTGCCAATTTTGGCATGTCGGTTGCCATTAACCAAGAAAGGTTTTTGGCGTTCAGCCTGCGGCTCTGCATCGTGTGCCGCGGTATCTGACGCCGGATGTCAACGCCAGAAAGGATCTGACATATGGCCGTCGACAAAATCAATCTTACCGGTGGTGTCCGGTCAAATCTTCTTAGCTTGCAACGGACGAGCAGTCTGATCGAGATCGTCCAGACCCGTCTCTCGACAGGGCTCAAGGTGAATACGGCGATCGACGATGCGAGCGCCTTCTTTACGTCGCGCGCGTTGAGCAATCGCGCCGATGATTTGAGCAACCTCAAGGAGAATATCGATCTTGCGGTCAGCGCATTGCAGACCGCGATAGCCGGCCTCGAGTCGATCACCGAGCTGGTCGAACAGGCGAAGGGCCTGGCGAATAATGCGAAGGCGACCGGCGATACTTCCGAACGTTCGAGCCTGGCATTGCAGTTCGATCAATTGTTGGGGCAGATAGACGATTTGGCCAATGATTCCAGCTTCAACGGCACCAATCTCATCCGCGCGACGCCGGACAATCTGGAAGTCGATTTCAACGAAGACGGAAGCAGCGATATTACCATCACCGGGCTGGATTCGACCACGGGTGCATCCGGCATCAATGTGAGCCCAGCAGGCAATAACTTCCTCAGTATCTCCGACATTAACACTTCGATCACACAACTCAACAGCGCCTTGTCCTCGCTGCGGTCCAATGCCGCGACGATCGGTTCGAACAATACGATCCTGCAAAGTCGATTGAATTTCACCCAGGAATTAGCGAATACCCTGGAAGAAGGGGCGGCCAAGCTGACATTGGCCGATTTGAACGAAGAGAGCGCCAATCTGCTGGCCCTACAGACACGCCAGCAATTGGGCCTGAATTCGCTCTCGTTGGCGGCGCAGAGCGAGCGCGCGATCCTGAGCCTGTTCGGCTAAGTTTAGCAGCACCGACGCTTTTTTGGGCCGTGGATTTCCGCGCGTCAATCCGGGCGGGTCCGGGAGGCAGTAAATTCCCTCCCTCGGGCAGTATTTGCCGGTTGGGGGCGGAAAATTTTGCCGTCGGCCCGAGCCTCGGCTCCGGCGAAGTGCCTAATTCTTCCTAATTCTAAAGAGTTACCACTATGCGGTAGGTCTGGCATGGCGGTTGCGTCTAATTGCGCGACCGACGGCGATGGCGGAACTCCGTCGTGGCCATCCGTGCCGAAGAAGTCGGCTCGGAGTCGGTACCCGGTCGCAGAATGCGGCCGGAAATCATCCTAGAATGGGAGTAAATTGTTATGGCTAACAATACCATTAACCTATCCGCCGGCGCTCGCCAAAATCTTTTAAGCCTACAGCGAACGTCTTCTTTGATTAGTACGGTCCAGACCCGTTTGTCGACGGGTCTCAAGGTGAACTCGGCTCTTGACGACGCGAGCGCCTTCTTCACCTCGAAAGCCCTAACTAACCGCGCCGAAGATTTGGACGGATTGAAATCGAATATCGATCTGGCCATCAATACCATCGAAGCGGGGATCAACGGCATCGACGGCATCACCGAATTGGTCGAGCAGGCCAAGGGTCTCGCAAACAATGCGAAGGCCACCGGTGATACAGCCGAGCAATCGTCGCTGGCGGTGCAGTTCGACGAGCTGCTGAACCAGATCAACGATATCGCGAACGACTCCAGCTTCAACGGCACCAACCTGATTCAGGCGACGCCCGACGATCTGGATGTCGACTTCAACGAGGCGGGCACCAGCGATCTTACGATCCTTGGTCTCGATTCGACGACCGGGGCATCCGGCCTCAACATCACGGCTTCGACCAACGACTTCGGTGACGCCGCCGCCATTACGGCGGCCCTGACGGATTTGAACAGTGCCCTGGTGACGCTGCGCAGTAATGCGGCGACATTGGGTTCGAACAACACGGTTCTTCAGACGCGGTTGACCTTTACCGAGGATCTCGTAGGCACCTTGGAAGAAGGCGCGGGCCAACTGACGCTCGCCGATTTGAACGAGGAAAGCGCCAACCTGCTTGCATTGCAGACGCGAGAGCAGCTTGGCATTAACTCGTTGGCTCTGGCGTCGCAGAGCGAACGGTCGATCCTCGCCCTGTTCGGTTAAGCCGAAGGGTGAAGGGAAGTTAAAAGCGGGGGTTTCGACCCCCGCTTTCTTCTTTTGAAATAAAATTTAAGAATTCGATCAGCGGAAATCATCGCCACGGAATGCGAATTGTGGTATAAATATTGCGAGTGTTTGGGTATACGTGCATCCAATATTTTGTCTTTATTGGCGATAAGTAGAGAAAAGATGCCGCTGAAGATCGTTCTAAAGCCCGGGGAAAAAACCGTAATCAATCAGGCGGTGATATTGAATGGCGGTGAAAAGGCCGAGTTGATTGTTCAAAACAAGGCCAGCGTTCTGCGTGAGCGGGACATTATGACAGAGAAAGGGGCGGACAGCCCCGCGAAGCGGATCTATTTCGTTGTGCAGATGCTCTACATGTTCCCGGAAAAGGACCAGGAGTATCAGCGAAGATTTCAGGCTCTCGTGAAGGAATTTGTGAACGCCGTACCAAGCGCGACGCCCCTCATCCTCGATATCGGCAAACAGATCGTCGTTGGCGATGTCTATGGCGCGCTGAAAACTTGTCGCAAACTGATGACTTACGAACAAGAGGTGCTGAAACATGCAACCCAGCAACAGTAACCAGGCCTATCAATCGTCCCAGAAGCTGGGATCGGCGCCCCGTCAAACCGAAGCGCGGGCATTGTTGGAGGCCGCACGCATGATGGATGCGGCCATCGAAACCGATGATATGGATGCCTATCGCGCGGCGTTGCGGCTCAATTGGCGGCTCTGGACGATCATTCAGGCGGATGTCACCGCTCCCGAATGCGAGCTGCCGACCGAAATCCGCGAGAACATCATCAGTTTGAGCGTATTCATCGACAAACATACGGTTGGCGCCTTGGCCGATCGGGCCGGTGAAAAGTTGCGCGTTTTAATCGATATCAATCGTAACATTGCCAGTGGGTTGATGGGCCGTGGAATCGAAGAGGCCGGCGCCGACCCGACCAATGATGATGTTTCGGACTCCCCCCAAACGGATGACGCGAAAAGCGGCGATTTTGTCGCCTAACATTCACGCTCGCCAATCACATCACCGATCGTCTGCCGGCCTGAAATCGGCAAGTGCCTTGCCGATGCGGTGTACCGGCAGGCTCCAGTCATCGGCGCGCGCTTGGCGGAACAGCCGCATGGTCGGATACCAGGGGCTGTCGTCACGATCGAGCAGGTAACGCCAATCGGCGGCATACCCCAACAGAACCCAAACCGGCCGCGCCATCGCGCCGGCCAGATGGGCGACTGCGGTGTCGACGCTGATAACCAGGTCGAGCGCGTCAATCACCGCCGCCGTCGCGCCAAAATCCGAGAGGTCCGGCGCAAGGTCCTCGATTCCGTCGAGCAAGGGCTCCCGCCGCTCTTTTTGGAGGCTGTACAGGCGTATTCCGGGAAGGCTGGCGAGCGGGCGCAAGGCGTCAATTGGACACGACCGCATGTGGTCGTCTTGACGTTTTGTGTTGCCGGACCAGACCAGGCCAACATTCAGCGACCCGCTCCCCAGGCGACGCCGCCACTGCTGGGTTTCCGGATTTGATGCTTGCAGATACGGGACATCCGCGGGAATTGTGGACAACTTCGTTTGCAGGATGTGCGGCAGGCTGAGCAGCGGCACGTGATAGTCGATCGCCGGGAGCGCGTCGCCGCGCGATATGAAAGTAACGCGGCCATCGCTGTACGGAGCGGCCATGGAGTCAAGCAGTCGCCGCAGCGCCGGCTGGCATTCGACGATGATCGAGCCGCTCTGTTCGGCGACCAACGGGATATAGCGGCAGAATTGCAGGGTATCGCCAAAGCCTTGTTCGGCATGGATCAGCAGACGGCGGCCGGCCGGGCGATCGCCGCTCGGTCCCAGCGGCTCGCCCCGCCACCGCGGCGCCGGAAACTCCCGTTTCGGTGACGAGAAGGTTGCGGTGCTCCATCGCGCTTCATAGTTTCCCCAGCCTCTGTCGAAATCACCAGCCGCAAGCTGCGCAATACCCAGGCTCATGCGGATATCTGCCTGGTCCGGCTCGAGGGCGAGGGCTTTCTCGTAAACCGCGATTGCATCGTGCGGCCGGTTCTGGTTGAGCAGGACGAGACCCAGATTGCCATAGGTCTTGAAGTCGAGCGGAAGGCCCGCGAGTACGGCGCGATAGTAGTGAGCCGCTTCGTCCGGCTTCCCGGCTTCCCGCAGCAGGTTCCCGAGACTGCGCTGCGCCTCGGGCCAATTGGGCCGCCGGTCCAGCAAAGCGCGAAGCGTCGTTTCGGCCAGTACGACATCGCCTTCGCGATGCTGTACCACGGCTAAGTTGTGTGCCGTCTTCAGATTGTCGGGCGCGAGCGAAAGTGCCTTGCGAAGCGGTGCAATCGCTTCGCCGTGTCGGTCGAGACTGCACAGGGCAAGGCCGAGATTATTGAGTGCTGACGTCAAGTCGGGATCAAGCGCCAATGCGGCTTCGCAGGCAGCGGTCGCTTCCGCGACCTGGCCGGCGGCGAGGAGGGCGGCGGCGAGATTGCTGTGAATCTCCGGCCAATCTGCCCGGAGCGCCAGTGCCGCGCGGTAGTGTTGGATCGCATCGCTTGAATTTCCCAGACGTTGGAGCGCGGCGGCGAAACGGGCGTGGTATACAGCGTCGTCCGGCGCGCGGTCGAGTGCCTCGCGCCAGGATGCGGCCGCCTCGGCGGGCTTGTTCATTTTTTCGAGGATTTCAGCCAGCAGCGCGTGCGGCAGGGCGTCTTTGTCCGACAATTTTGCCGCCCGAATAAAACACGCCGCAGCGTCGGTCAGGCGGTCTTGAGCAAGCGCAGCCCGCCCGCGCAATTGCCAGGCGTTGGCGATGTCTGCGTTCTGTTCCAGAAGCTGCCGCAGGATCGTCTCGGTTCGGTCGTAGTTCTCGTCGCGGTAAGCGTCCCGCGCGGCACGCATGATTTCGGAAACGGATCCGATGAGCGTATCCGGGCCGGGGGCCGAAGCTTCCGATGTCGATTCCTGCGCGGCCATGGGTTTCTCGGTCCGGTCCAGTTAGATGCCGGCTCAGCGGCCTATCGCCCCCGCCCGCCGCGCCGCTACCGCAAGAAGTTGTTCAGCGAGAGCGATGTCACCCGGGCAATGAGCTGAAACGACGCCTCAAGCTGTACCTGTTGGAAATTCAGCTTGGAAATCGTTTCTGCAGTATCCACGTTTTCGATGTCGGCGATCGAATCGATGGCGAAATTGATGAAGTCGTTATGCTTGTCCCGCTGGGCGTCGAGGGTGCGCAATTTGAGGGAAATTTCGGCGGAGAAATCCGAGACGGTTTTTTGCAGCCCGTTGTCTTCGAGGGCTTCGTTAAGCGCGAGGATCGCATCGTCGATAACCTGGTTCTCGGCGGGCGTGATTGGGTTCGAGACGGTGAGCTGAGCGATTGAATCGAGAGCGCGGATGATTTTCTCGAATGCTGATTCGTCGGCGGTCACGCCGTATTGAAGGACAAAGGTCTCATCGATCCGCACTTCCTGGATCGTTGTGTCGCCCTGGTAATACCCGGTGTCCGGCGTTGCATCGAAGGGCGGCGGCACCGGCGCGGTATAGACGCCGTTCGCGAGATCGACCGGTAGCGTATCGGTTCTCCCGCCGGCGAACAGATGGCGCGAATCGTCGCGCTGATTCAGCAAGTCGACCGCCTGGGCCAGGAATTGATTGGCGATATTCGGAAGGTTGATCGTGTCGGCGGCGTCGCCATGCAGCGAATTGCGCAGAATTGAGCGCATTTCGCGGGCCAACTCATCAATCCCCTCGACGCTGAAATTCATCAGCTCGAGCCGTCGCTCCGTATGGGTGATATTCAGCAGGAATTGCTCGGATTTCGCCAACTCGTTCTTCAGGTTGACCAGCCGCGGGGTATCCTGCGGAATACCGCTAAATTGTTGCGTCTTCTTGCCGGTGGCGAGTTGAAGCTGGGTCTCCACCAGACTGCCTTGCGTGCGCAGCGTCGCGTCGAGAATGAGTTGTTGCTGGCCGAAAGTGCCAATTCTTGAAAGCATAGCGGAGCCTCCTAGCGCGCGATGTTCACGAGTTCTTCGAACATTTCGGCGGCCACCGTGATGACCCGTGCCGAAGCGTTGAAGGCTTGTTCGAGAATGACCAGGTTTGCCAATTCTTCGTCGATATTGACGCCGGAAACCGACGCGTTGCGGAATTCCAGTGTGTCCAGAAATGCCGTGTTGAAGCCCAGTTGGTTGCTGGCGGTCGATGCCATTGTGGCCTGAATCGAGATGATGGTCGTGGCATAGCGCGACAGCGTCGTATTGGTGGCGCCGGCGCCGCCGCTGGCGTCGAACGTGACGTTGCTGTCGAATAGTCCGGCCAGGGCGCTGGCGGTGGTCGCGTCGCCGGCGGCAACACCGAAATCGCCAACTGCAAGGCCAACTGCGTTGTCCAATTGCGCCCGGGCAAGCCGGGACGGGTTGCTTGCGATGTCCGCCTGCACCGCCAGAACGGTGGACGCAGCGGTGGCGTTGGATGTCACCCCGGTCGAGGAAAGGAAGGTGCCGGAATCCGTGACTACGAAGTTGCCGTTGTCGGAATCTTCGATCACCAGCCGGCGGCCGCTGCCATCGTCGGTAACGCGAGCCGAAATGTTGGCCCCGGCGAGCGCGCCATTTGCGTTGATGCTGACCGCGATGGCATCCAGACTGTCACCCGCGGCATAGGCCACCGTGGTGCCGAGCCCGCTCGCCGCGAAGGTCAAGGTGCCGGCGATCCCGAGCGGTACCGTGCTGTCGCTGATCTGGGTGGTCGCGAAGGCGTTGTAGTCCGATCCTCCCAGGTTTGACTGGAACAGATCGTTGAGACCGAAAAAATGGGAGAGCCCGCGGGTTTCGGCGCCGACCGTGGTAACCGCGCTATCCAGCTCGTTTATTGCGATACCCTG
>CAYYBI010000600.1:0-7755 GCA_964469835.1 uncultured Rhodospirillaceae bacterium | reverse complement strand
CTCGATCCTCTATGCCTTGGAAGTCCCGCCGGCGGGCGGCGATACGATGTTCGCCAACCAGTACCTTGCCTATGAGAGCCTATCCGATGGCATGCGGGCGATGCTCGATGGCCTCGTTGCCGTTCACAGCAGCCGGATTCTAACCGATCCGGCGACGGCGAAATCACGGAATGCAAGCCGATCGACCAAGCTGCGCGAGGACGCCGAAGCAGACGAAATGACCACCGAGCATCCGCTGGTGCGCACCCATCCGGAAACTGGCCGCAAGTCGTTGTTCATGAACCTGCCGTTCACCATCCGCTTCAAGGACATGACCGAAGAGGAAAGCAAGCCGCTTTTGCAGTTCCTGTTTGAGCATGCATCGAAACCGGAATTCACCTGCCGTTTTCGATGGGCGAAAGGGTCGGTCGCGATGTGGGATAACCGGTGCCTGCAACACTACGCCCTTAACGATTACCAGGGTTACCGCCGCTCCATGCACCGCGTGACGGTGGACGGCGACCGCCCGTTTTAGGAAATCGGCACGAGCAGGGTTGTCGAACTGGCAGATCGTTAAATTCCTTGGCGCCAAGTTGGTGATCCGGGCGTACCGCATGTGTTACATGTGCAATCAATTCGAATGGCCGGCGAACGCGTCGTTCCTATGGGGCGCAGCGAGCGGGTGCGGAACGCCCGATCGATCCATATAGTCCGGCCATGCAGGCAAAGGTTTCTGATAAGGATATCGCGTGAACGGCTGCGACATTGATATTGAAGAGGCGTTCGCGCGCGCCGTGGAATATCATCAGGCCGGGCGGCTGCGTGAAGCCGAACCGCTCTATCGGTATGTCCTCGAGCGCCAGCCGGATCATTCCGATGCGTTGCATTTCCTAGGCGTCATTGCCCAGCAGATTGGCGACCCGGAATCCGCGCTCCATTTGATCCAACGCGCCATCCGGCAGTCGCCGGACTCGGCACCCTATCACAACAATCTTGGTGAGGCGCAGCGCGCGCTCGGCCTGATCGACGACGCGGCGGCGTCCTATCGGCGGGCCTTGGAACTCGATCCCGGGTTTTCGACGGCACACAACAATCTCGCCAACGTTTTGGCGGATGCGGGGGCCCGCGAGGAGGCGCTGGCAGGATATGATCGAGCGGCTGAATTCGAGCCGGACGATTCGGGGATTCTGTTCAACCGCGCAAATTTACTTCTTGATATGGGGCGCGTGGACGACGCCATCGCGGCCTACAGCCGATTGCTGGAGGTGTTCCCCGACTACGGAGACGCCTGGCACGTGTACGGTCTGGTTTTGGAAACGCAAGGCCGATTTGGCGACGCCAAGGCGGCGATGGAACAGGCGGTCACGCTCGCGCCGGAGGACAATGACCGGCGCGCCGCACTCGATCGGTTGCAATGGAAATCGATGCGGGAAATGCTCGCACACGCCGATAGGGCGCGGGCACAAGGCGATTGGACGAGAGCGGCCGAGCTCTATCAGGACGTTATCGCGTTTGACGAAGGGTCGGCGGCGGCCCATTACGGAATTGGGTCGATATGCCGGGCGCAGGGAAGACTGACCGAGGCCATTGAGTCTCTGGATCGGGCGGTTCGGATTCAGCCCCAATTTGAGGACGCTCAGGTCGCGCTTGGTGACGTTTTGCTCGAAAATGCCGAAGACCGGAGCGATTTTGAGCGCCAGTTAAATGGTCGCCGCGCCGCGGCGTTAACCGCCGTTGCCATGTCGCATTTTCGCGCCGAACGGTATGCGCAGGCGGAACATGCCGCAAAAAATGCCGCTGAATTGTTGGGCGCGGCGCTCAAATCGAACAAGAACGACAATGAGAGCTGGACACTTCTCGGCCTAGCACTTCGGAGTATTCGTGATGTCGTCGGGTCGGAAACGCTATTACGCGGGCATCTGAAAGCGCTCGGTCTGTGATCTTTCGGGATGAATGAGCCGTCGATGTGGATTGTTGGCATCTCTCGCGGGCGGAACGGCTCCGTCGCATTGCTGCGTGATGGCCGGGTTGTTTGTGCGATCCAGGCGGAACGTCTGACGCGGGTCAAAGGCCAGGTTCTGTCGCTCGATGGCGACGCTGAAATCGTTACGCGCTGTGTCCGCTACTGTCTTGAAGTAGCCGGGATCGATTATGAAAACCTGTCGGCGGTTGCGATTTGCACGGCGCGGCATATTCCGTCGCTCACCCATGACCGGATCAATGACTTGATCGGCGGATTCGTGCCGGTGGGCGCGCCAATCCTGTCGGCGGCCAAGCATCTTTCGCATGCGGAATATGCCCTGCATTACTCGTCGCTCGATCCTGGTCTGGTCCTGGTCGCCGATGGCGGCGGGAGTTACGAGGATGATCGGGCCGAGCTCACCCTTCGCGAAACGGTCCATTCGGGCGCGCGCTTACTGGTCGGCGCGCATGGCCGGGAAGTCGTTTCCGCCTATATTTTCGACGGCGTGTCGCTTGAATTGGTTTACCGGTTCGCGCATCCCTTCGGCGACAATCCTATTGCGGAACCGAACGTTCACGGTGTTCCTTTGTTGCAAAGCATTGGGCATTTGTGGAAATGGGCCTGTTGGTATTGCGACGGCGGCGGCGACGCCGAAAAGGTGGTGGCGTTAGCCGCGCATGGCGATGCCTCGGCCCACGCCGCACTAGGGTTTGCCAGGCTTGAGACGGATGGCCGGCTGTCGATCCGATACGACCTCTTGAACGATACGTTTCAGGATCCCAATGTCGCCGGACGTGATGTCTCGGGCGAGGCGCATTACGCCGACCTCGCCGCGGCGGTGCAGGACCGTACGTGCCGTTTGCTCTCCGGGCTGCTTGCGCAGGTCAAAAATCGTCATTCCTTCAATACGCTCTACTATGGCGGTAGCGCGTCGCTCAACATACCTGCGACCGAGGAAATTCGCCGCAGCGGTCTTTTTGGTGCGGTCCACACGAACGGTTCCGCCGGCGACAATGGCGCGGCGATTGGCGCGGCACAGGCGGCGTATCACAAACTGGCCGGGCGCCGTGTCGGTGCGGCGGTCGCGGACTGTTACGGCCGACTCTATCAGGACGAAGAAATTGAATCCGCGCTGGCGGCGGCGGGGTGTGCCGGCCGCCGCGTCGATGACGAGCAGCTCGGGACCGAGACGGCGCGCCTGATCGCCGAGGGTGCCGTGATTGGCTGGTTCCAGGGTGCGAGCGAATTTGGCCCGCGCGCGCTCGGCAATCGGAGCATTCTCGCCAATCCGACCGATCCGCACGTGAAATATGTGCTCGACTTGATCATCAAGAGACGGGAGCGATATCGGCCGTATGCAGCATCGGTGTTGGCCGAGCGTTGTGCCGAATTCTTCGATCTCCATGGCCCATCACCAGTCATGGCGCGCATTGGCGGCGTGCGTAATCCGGCACGGTTGCCGGCAATTACGCATGTGGATCGCAGCGCCCGCATCCACACTGTTACCCGCCTGGATAGTGCCCGATTCCACAATCTGATCCGGTGCTTTGGCGACTTGAGCGGTGTGCCGATCCTCCTGAATACCTCCTTCAATCTAGCGGGCGAACCGGCCGTCGAAACACCCGTCGATGCGGTCCGTTGCTTTGTGGAGAGCGGCTTGCGTAATCTCGTCATTGGCAACTACATCGCCGAGAGACCCATTTCGACTTAATGTATGGGCACATTGGTCGACTCAATGTATGGGCACATTGGGGAAAAGTCGCGCGCCGACCGCCACCTCCCAAAAAAGAGGGCTTGAGTGATGACTGAACATTTGAACGGGATGCGCATCGTCGAAGTTTCCGCCTTCATCGCCGCGCCGTATGCGGGACTCGTCATGGGGCAGCTCGGCGCCGATGTGATCCGCATCGATCCGGTGGGCGGCGGCTTGGATTACCGGCGTTGGCCGGTGACAAAGGAGGGGCGCAGTCTGTATTGGGCCGGCCTGAACAAGGGCAAGCGCTCGATCATGCTGAATGTGCGCGATCCCGAGGGCCGCGAGTTGGCGCAGGCGCTGATGACGCAGGCGGGCGAGGGCGGCGGCAACGTTATAACCAATTTGCCGGCGCGCGGATTTCTCGACTACGCGGGGCTGAAGGCCCGGCGCGACGATCTGATCATGATCAACATCACCGGAAACCGCGACGGTTCGGTGGCGCTGGATTACACGGTCAATGCGGCGGCCGGATTTCCGCTCGTGACCGGGCCCGAAAATCACGCCGGGCCGGTCAACCACGTCATGCCGGTATGGGACGTCGTTGCCGCTCTGTCCGCGGTGCAGGCGCTGCTGGTCGCCGAGCGCAAGCGGCGGGATACGGGCGCGGGCGATTTTGTCGGCATCGCGCTCAGCGACACCGCGTTTGCCACGCTGAGCCACCTGGGCTACGTCGCCGAGGCGCAGGTCAATGGGGACGACCGGCCGCGTTCGGGCAACCATGTCTATGGCACCTATGCGCATGATTTTGCCACCGCGGACGGCCGGCGGGTGATGATCACCGCCTTCACGCCGCGCCATTGGACGGCGTTGCTGGATGCCACAGGGACGAAGGAAAAAATGCAGCAGGTGGAGGCCTTGTTCGAGCTGGACCTGATGAAGGAAGAAAACCGCTACGCCGCCCGCGAGACCATTACCGCCGTGCTGCGTCCATGGTTTGCGGGCCGAACCTTGGCCGCCTGTGCCGAAGCGCTGAACGCGGTCGGCGCGTGTTGGGGGCCATATCAGAGCTTCACCCAGGCGGTCGTCGAGGACCCGCGTCTTTCGACTGAAAACCCGATGTTTCAGGAGGTCGACCAGCCCGGTATCGGCAAGTTCCTCGCGGCCGGTGCGATGATGGATTTCGCCGCGACCGGCCGCACGCCCGTCGGTCTCGCCCCTGTGCTGGGCCAGCACACCGACGAGGTGCTGGCCGATGTGCTCGGCCTCGGCTCCGGTGAAATCGGCGCGCTGCACGATAAGGGCGTTGTGGCGGGCGCGATGGTGTGAGCGGACGACCGGCGGATCAGGTGTTGATCGATCTGCTGACCCTCGCTGGATTGTGTCTTGTCTACCGCAATTGCCTCACTCCACGCACAACCCTACCAACGCGGCCACATCCCCCGCCGTCTCGAAGTTCCCCGCTGCTTCGACGATCTCCTCCACCCGTTTTTCCTTCATCGCCAGCACGGCATTTTCCCGGAACTTCGTTCGCACCTGATCGGGCGTCATCGGGTTGGCGGCGCTGCCCCAATTGTCGTCGACCACCCGTTCGAGCCGTCTTCCGTCGACCGTGTCCACCTGCACCCAGCCCTTGAAGTGACCGGTGCCCGGCGCATCCGGGTCCGGGACGCAGTGGACCTTTTCGGCGAGCGACAGGATCGTCCGGTCGGTGATGTTTTTCTCGGTGAAGACCTCGACGCCGAGCCGGCCATCCAGCAGCGTCGCCGCCAGGGTGAAATAGAAGCTGAACTTCGCATGGTAGTCGGTTTCCGGCTTCAGCTTCACCGCGCGCGGTTCGCACATGACCGGGATCATCCATTCGGCGGTCGGACAGGTGATCTTCTCCACCTGATCGGCGCGCAGGCCGTCTTCCCGGTACAGCGCCAGGATGGCGTCGAGAAAACCGTGCACCACATGGCCGCAGGGGTAGGGCTTGAACGAGGTGTGCAGGCAGGTCCAGTCTTCGCCCAGGCCGTCGGTCATCTGCTCGAACGGGTGGTCGCCCTCGCCGACATGTGAATTGAACAGGCCGTCGCGACCCTCGAAGACGGTCGCCGGGCCGGTAAAGCCCGCCTCGGCGAGATAGGCGGCGGTGATGCCGGCATGGGCGGCCCAGCCGGGATGAAGCTGCTTGGTCGCGCTGCCGTCGCGGAAGCATTCCATCAATCCGGAGGCCTGGCTGCCGGCGATGCCGATGGCGTTGCGGATTTGCATGGCATCGAGGCCAAGTAGTTTCCCGGCGGTCACGGCGGCGGCGAAGGCGCCCATCACGCCGGTCGCGTGAAATCCCCGTTTGTGAAACCCGCCGGGGGCGACCTGGCCGATCCGGCAGCCGAGCTCCGCGCCCGCGACAATGGCGGTCAGGGTCGATTTTCCATCGGCATGGAGCGCCTCGCCGAGCGTGAGCCCGGTTGTCACCACAGGGCCGCTGATATGGACGACCGATTTGTTGTGGGTATCGTCATAGTCGAGCGCGTGCGCCAGCGCACCGTTGACGATCGCCGCAGAGGCAGCGCTACTGCGGTCGCCATATCCCCACATCCGGCTTTCCTCGCCCGCGCCGAGCCGGAGCGCGGCGCTCCGCACCGGGGCGGTCGCCGGCAGGGTACTGGCTGCGAGCGCAACCCCCAGGATGTCGAGCACCCGTAGCTTTTCATCGGCGACGACCGCGTCGGGTAGGGCGTCGAAGGTCAAGCCGGCGGCCCATTGGGCGATTGCGTCGCTATAGGTCATCATAATCTCCTCCCCATGTTGATCTTCTATCCTACCGCGTTTCGGCACATTGTCGCGACGGCGGCTAGCTGATAGGAAATCCCGGCACGGTACGAAATTCAGGGAGCGAACGACATGCGGGCGATGGTGCTACACGAACACGGCGGACCGGAAAGTCTGGTCTATGAGGAGAATTTTCCGGACCCCAAGGTCGGCGCCGGCGACGTTATCATCAACGTCAAGGCGACCTCGCTGAACTATCACGACGTGTTTACCCGGCGCGGCATGCCCGGAATCAAGCTCGATCTGCCGGTCATCTGTGGCCTGGATGTGGCCGGCGAAATTACCGAAATCGGCCCCGAGGTCGACGGCTGGTCGGTCGGCGATCGGGTGCTGATCGATCCGCTCAACCGGGTCGAAGGCGGCTTGATGGGCGAGACGGTGAATGGCGGGCTCGCCGAATTGTGCCGTGCCCGCGCGCATCAACTCGTGCCGATCCCCGATGGCGTCAGCTTCGACCAGGCGGCGGCCCTGCCGGTGGCCTACGGTACGGCGCATCGCATGATGTTTACCAACGGCAATATCAAGAAGGGCGAGCGGTGCCTGGTGCTGGGCGCGAGCGGCGGTGTCGGCAGTTGCTGCGTCCTGCTGGCCAAACTGGCGGGCGCCGAGGTGGTCGCGGCGACAAGCAGCGACGAAAAGGGTGCACAACTGCGTGCGATGGGAGCGGACCACATCATCGACTACACCACCCAGGCTTTCGAAAAGGAAATCTGGAAGCTTTACGAAAAACCGCACCGCCGCACCTATGACGGCGGGGTCAACATGGTGGTGAATTTTACCGGCGGCGACACCTGGGTGCCGTCGTTCAAATGCTTGCAGCGTGGCGGCCGGCTGATGACCTGTGGCGCCACCGCCGGGTTCGATCCGAAGACCGATATTCGCTACATCTGGACGTTCGAGCTGCAAATTCTCGGCTCCAACAGTTGGGCGCGCGAGGACCTCGAAGCGCTGCTGGGCTATATCGACAAGGGCGAAATGACGGTGCCGATCGACAAGGTCTTTCCGTTGCCGGAAGCCCGGGAAGCGCTGCGCCTGATCGAAGACCGGGAGATTATCGGCAAGGTCATCGTCGCGCCATGACGGAACGCCGCGCCAATTTTGGCGATATCTTCAAGGATCATGTGGACGGTGACGGGCTGGCCGCGATCGATCTCGCGCTACCGGGTGCTCCGCGGCACGTGACCTATGGCGACCTCGACCGGCTGTGCGACAGTATCGCCGGCGGGCTCGTGGCGGCCGGATTTGGCGAAGGCGACCGGGTCGGCGTGCTGGCGCTCAACCGGGTGGAATATATCGCCGTACT